>CALGIV010000096.1 GCA_937914785.1 uncultured Eubacteriaceae bacterium
ATTACCGTCGGCGTGCCCGTTTTGGATTCAAATGGCGAGGTGCTGGCAGCTGTATTATTGCATACCCCAATCGACAGCCTTTCCGAATCCATTCGCGAAGGGATGAAGATGATCAGCATCAGCGTTCTGATCGCACTTTTATTATCCGGCATTATGGCTGTTCTTTTATCACAACACTTCGTAAGACCGTTGAAGCAGATGACGTATGCCTCAAAAAAATTGATTGAAGGCGATTATACGGCAAAGACCGAAGTGAAACAACGAGATGAAATCGGAGAGTTGGCAAATACGCTCAATGTGCTGGCAGACCGCCTCTATCAGGTGGAGGACGAAAGAGAGCGGATGGAGAAAATGCGGCAGGAATTTTTTGCCGACATTTCACATGAATTGCGTACGCCGGTCACGGTGATGCGCGGTTCCGTAGAGGCGTTGTATGACGGTAAAATAACGACGGATCAACGGGCGCATTACAGCCAGATGCTGACAGAAGTAAAACATCTTCAGCAGATGGTTGACGATATGCTGGAGTTTTCCCGATTAAAAAATACGGCCTTTAAACTAAATAAAGCGCCGTTGAATATTGCAGATGTGCTCTCAGATGTCGTGCGCAGTATGCGCCGGCTGGCAGAGCAGAAAGAGATTAAGATCCATACAGATTTTACGGCGGCAGCGTATGAGTATATGGGTGATTATGCGCGGCTGCGCCAAATGTTTACGATTGTGGTGGATAATGCGATTAAATTCTCGCCGGCAGGAAGCGTGGTCTCAATTTTAACAAAATGCGCAGGCGATAAGCTGGTGGTTCAGATTGAGGATAAGGGCATCGGCATTTCCCCGGAGGAGCTGACGCATATATTTGATCGGTTTTACAAGACCGGGAGAAATAATGAGGAAGGCAGCGGCATAGGGCTTGCCATAGCGAAACAGATTGCTCAGCGGCATGAGATTGATATTTCGGTAATAAGCACGCCGGAAAAGGGGACGACGGTAGAATTTCGTATATAGTAAAAAAACAATACAGCCTTTTTGGATATTTGAGCGATGCAAAGCTTAATTGTTTTTTAAATATATATTAAATAATACAACATATATATTATAATAAGGTATATATTGTGTTGGAATAAATAAAGTTACACAAAGTACGGTATTGACCGCGAAGTATTGATGAGAATTGATGCAATCTAAAAAGCCTGTATGCTATACATACAGGCTTCATTTGTATATTTTAGTAATAATAGTAGTAGTAATCCCAAAAGCTTGGATAAGAGATGACTGCTACGAGAATCAGTATGATGAACAGAATGCCGACTATACCGATCACAACACCGGCGATGCCTAATCCCTTACCACTGTTATATTCCGGTTTCTTTGCCATATTGATGCCGACTGCAGACAATACAATGCCGACAACCCCTAAAATACCAAAAGTGAAAAGGTTGAAAAAGAGCGAAACGAGGGATGTGATAAATCCTGCGATTGCCAGGCCATTCGTTTTGCTTTGTGGTGGTGCAGTGTAATGAGTATTTGAAGATGGCTGGCCATAAGGATAAGTATTTGCCTGAGGCGTTATCGGCTGTGCAGGCGGTGCCGCCTGTTGTGTATTCGATGTGGTTGTTGTGCCGCCTGTTGCCTCGTCGAGACGTTTACCGCAGTTCGTGCAGAAAACGGCATCGTTTTCCATAGGCGCACCACAAGATGTACAAAACATAATTTTCCTCCATAGTAGTTGTATTGTTTAAATTATAGCATATTGTATTCAGTCTGAAAAGCAAATTAAATATAATGTCGGATTATATCGAATTTTGCGAAAAAAACTGAATTTAAAAAATTTGTCAACTTAGCATTCTTCGTTTAAAATTTCTTTTAAAATCGTCGCTTCCTCATCGGATAAAGTGACGCCTTTACCCATTTTATCTCCTTCAGGCGACCACTCGCGAATATCGAATTTCGGATTTCTGCCGTTCCAGCTGACTATGTTCACTTCCTTCTTCCATCCGCTTTTCGTCTCACTCAAAATACCCAATTTTTTAATGATTTCATATTTGATTTCCGCCATTTTTAGCCCCTCCATCCTGCTTTTTTATTTCAAATCATTTGTTTCAATAAACATTTACATTTGACTAGACAGTATTATATCTTTAAGATATGCAAAATACAAGTCAAAAATTAAAAATATTTTTAATACGAATGTCCAATAATAAAGCATTACAGAAGGCGATTGAGGAACTGAGCGAACTTCTCGTAAGGCTCATAGCGATATTCCGACAGCAGGAATACGTGCCCGCCGCCCTGCAGCATCATAAGCTCCTTATCTTTGCTGCCAACAAGCTCAAACATCATTTGTGCACTGTTCGGATTTACGCTGCCGTCGTTTGGCGGTTGGATAAACAGTACAGGACAAGTGACATTTGCGATCATTTTGCTGTCGACGAAATGATTGCGCATTGCCGCGATTTGCGCAAAGAAGCTCACAGGGACGTACTCGTAGTGGTTGTGATACATTTTATAAAGGCCGGATTTGTTATCGAGCGGCTTATGGGCAAATTCTGTTTCGTATTTTGTTGTATAAAAGGAAGCTTCAACGGGCAGGTAGGGCGCTGCCAGCATAACCGCACCGGCCAGTTCCGGATGGCGGGCGGCAAGGTACAGTGCTGTAAGGCCGCCGAGCGAAAAACCGCCGACGAAGACTTTATCAAAATGCGGTTGAATATCTTTTAGCTTTTTATCGGCGCTGTCGACAATCTCTTCCCAGGATGTTTGGGCCAGCGATTCTTTCAATGTACCGTGGCCTGCCAGATTAACGCCGTAGACAGTGTAGCCGAACATATTTAAATAGACGGCGAGCGGCCGCATTTGTGAGGCGCCGGATGTTGCGCCGTGCAGCAGCAATACGGCGGCGCCGTTATCACCTTTAAAAACAAATTCCTTGTTTAAAAACATCTTTTCCATTATCGTCACCTAAAGGAGCCTGAGCAGAAACTCGACGGTCTTTTCATAAGGCTCGTAGCGGTATTCCGATAACAGGAACACGTGTCCGCCGCCCTGTACCATCATAAATTGTTTATCTGCGCTGGATACGTGATCGCAGACGTACTGTGCCGTTGCAGGTTCTACGCTGCCGTCATTAAGTGGTTGGATGACAAAAATGGGACACGTAATGTTCTTCAGGCCATTCTGTGTGACGATTTCTTTATGGATCACCGATGGCTTTGTCAGATAGCTGACCGGTACGTTCTCGTAGTGGTTGTGATACATTTTGTAAAGGCCGGATTTGTTATCAAGCGGCTTGTGTGCGTACTCCGTTTCATACTTCATCGTATGGAAACCCGACATTTTTAAAAGCACTGCGGGTGCCATCGGCACGATGCCTGCAAGGTCCTGGTGCTTTGAGGCCAGATAAAGCGTAAGCAGTCCGCCAAGTGAAAAGCCGATGACAAACACTTTATTGTGTTTGGCCTTTACTGTTGCCAGATCGGCTTCGGCCTTTTGGATCATATCTTCATCCGTCAGGCCTTTGAGCGCGTCCCCGCTCTCTTCTCCGTGACCGGCAATATTTACGCCGTAGGTCGTAAAGCCGTACATGTTCAAAAATGCGGCGAGCGGGCGGAATTGGCTGGCACCGGATGTGGAACCATGCAGCAGCAACATGCCTGCGCCGTTATCACCTTCAAAGACATATTCCCGATTCAGATTCATTTTTAATACCTCCTGTATTTCGAATAGGGTATATACCCGAAATTAAACGTCAAACCTGTTTTTAAAGCTGCGTACAAAGTCGTGCCCCATCGCCATAGCACGTGTGCGCAGTGCGGCGCCTTCGATCATTCCCGCGATGTTACGTCCGGCTGTAACCGGCAGTTCATAAGTGACGATGTCGGTGTGGAGTATATTGGTATACTGCACTTTATCGCCGAGACGATCGTAATTAAAGCGTTCGTCCCAGCGCACGAGATGCACGATCAAATCCAATTCTTTGGCAAGGTATACGCTGCCCAGACCAAAGCATTCCCTGACGTCGATAATACCCAGTCCGCGAATTTCCATATAATAATTGTCTTCACTCATCGCAGATGTAATCAGCGTGCCTTCACTCGTCCGTGAAATTTTAACGAGGTCGTCGGCGATAAAGCGGCTGCCGCGGTTGATCAGCTCCAGGGCGCTCTCACTTTTGCCGATACCGCTTTCACCGCGAATTAAGACACCCATACCGTAGACTTCTACCATAACGCCGTGTAATGCGACCCAGGGCCGCAGCATTTTGTTTAGATAGGCGTGGATATTCTGCTGGGCATCGTAAGCGCTGTCTTCTGTATAGAGCAGGATACAGTCATATCTTTTGCAGGTATTGAGGATGAAGGCAAAGTCGGACGGTTTATCTGTCAGTAAAATCGCCGAGATATTTTGTTTGACAAGCGTCTCTACAGCTTTGATGCGTTGCAGGCCGTCCAGCGTTCGCAGGTATGAAATTTCCTCAAGGCCGATTAAACACATACGCGACGGTACAAAATGTTCATAATAGCCTGCGAGCTGCAGGCCGCAATGATAGGTTTGAAAGCTGCGCAGATTGATTTCTTCAATGCCGGCGCTGTGCACAATTTTTAAATTATTCTGATTGCAGAATACGTTTAACTTCATCTGAAATTCCTTTAAAGCACGATAATATAAATATTTTACACTATTTTTTCCGATAATGAAACAGAAATCACTTTTTTCTTGATTAACGATAGGTGTTATGCTAATATGAATGAGGACATTTTTTCGGGAGGTAGGTTATGAAATATTTAGTTGAAAGGGATTTGTTCATGAGCAAACTGCGCAGTTTCATTAATGAAAAGGCGGAGGAGGGGTATGAACTGGTTCAGGTTTTTGTTTCGGAAGAAGAGATCAAACGTGGGGAATGGGAAGCAAATCGTGCGAGTAAAGTAACGGTTATTATGAAAAAAATAGAAGCTTGACAATTAGAGGATATGGTCGTGCCTTAGACGATATCCTTTCCTTTTCATATCGATAATTATGTTATAGTCATATAATTTGATTTTAAGAAGGCCTGAATGCACGACATCTTGTGTGTTGGGCGTATTTTTAACAAAAATTCATGGACATTCCATTTGTTGTATTATATAATTTCACAAGAGGTGAAGAAAAATATGAAGTGCCCCTTTTGTAATCAGCCGGACAGTAAAGTCATTGATTCTAGGCCTGCAGAGGAAGGAACAGTGGTGCGGCGGCGGCGCGAATGTGCGGAGTGTAAGCGCCGTTTTACGACTTATGAAAAAGTTGAAGGAATTCCGCTGGTCGTCATCAAGAAAAACGGAGACCGGCAGACCTACGATAGGAATAAAATATTAAAAGGCGTGCTGAGAGCCTGCGAAAAACGTCCGATCTCCGCTTCGAACATAGAAGAGGCGATGGAGAAGATTGAGCATCGTGTGCTTTCTTCCTGCGACAAGGAAGTTTCGTCTCATATGATTGGCGAGATTGTGATGGATGAACTAAAAAAACTGGATGATGTGGCCTATGTGCGTTTTGCATCGGTTTATCGGCAGTTTAAAGATATCAATACATTTATGGATGAGTTGAAACTGCTCCTCGACGATCAGGAGGAGTAGAGTGAAACAACACGAAAAGACGCTGTCTGAGAAATTGATACATAAAGGCAGGGTAATTACGGTCTATCAAGAAGAAGTTCTGCTGCCGAACGGTAAAGTTTCAACAAGAGACATTGTACGCCATAAAGGTGCTTGCGCAATTCTGGCAACTGTTGAAGATAAGATCATTATGATCAAACAATACCGCAAAGCACTGGATAAGGTAATTTACGAGATCCCTGCCGGCGGAATTGAAGAAGGGGAAGACATTGCGCTCTGTGCAAAACGTGAGTTGAATGAAGAGACCGGATATGAGGCGGAAAATTTACAGTATCTGGCAGGAATGGTCACTTCTCCGGGATTCTGTGATGAGGTTATCCATGTCTATTTGGCAGAAAATGTAAAAAAGGTGATCGAAAAAGCCCCTTGCGATGAGGATGAGTTTATTGAAGTGTATTTGATTCAGCAAAGTCACGTAGAAGAAATGATTCGGTCTGGGGAGATTATCGACGCCAAGACGATCTGTGCGTATTCAATGTACAAAGCGATGCGATCATAAAAACGAATAAAACAGGCTGCGTAAGGCGGCCTGTCTTTATTTGTTCTAACCAGGGCCCGCGCTACATAAAATTACCGTAGCGGAGGCAATGGTGAAAGAGAAATTTGCAGAAATTAAAGAGATCAAATATCCGGTCCTGATTTTTATCGGTTTAATGTTGCTCGGTGTAATTCTGGGTTCTTTTTGCGCTGTTTATCTGCCGCAGAACCAGCGGGATGTTTTGGAATCTTATGTATTGGACAATATCTACAGTGCAGATAAATATGACACGGCACAAATCGAGAGTAAGGAGCGTATCGGCCGATATTTTCTGAATGACTTAAAACTTTATGCAATTATGGCCGCATTGGCTTTTACGGTGGTAGCGCCGTATGGATGCGGTCTGGTTATCTTATATCAGGGGTTTACGATCGGCTTTACGTCGGCTTTGTTGCTGCAGCTGACGATGGCGAAAGGGATGTTGTTTATCCTGCTGGCGGTGATGCCGCAAAATGCAATTCGGATGGCGATCATCATGTTTCTGAGTATTTTCATCGTTAAATTCAGCAGTGTTCGCAAACAATCGACGCCGCAGGCATCGAAAGCGAATACGATGAAGTTGCTGACAATCGTCGCTATTTGCCTGATATTAAACCTGATCGTAAACTTTATTGAAGCGTATGTCACACCGGGGATCGTGACGGCATTAAAAGGTTATCTAATCCGTTAAAGCTTGCCGTCATTTTGAATAAACTATATAATAAAACGACAGAGAGGGAGGCGGCGATGAAAAGAGTTCTGTGGATTGTGCTGGATAGTCTGGGCATTGGTGAAATGCCGGATGCAGACAGATTTGGTGATAAAGGCAGTGATACGCTGCGCCATATTGTCGAAGAGACCAAAATACGATTGCCTGATATGGAAGCATTGGGGCTTGCCAATATTGACGGCATCAATTATTTGCCAAGAGTGGACAAACCGCGGGGGGCCTATGCGCGCGCCGGATTTTTAAGCGACGGCAAGGATACGATCACCGGGCATTGGGAAATGGCTGGCATCGTATTAGATGAGCCGTTTCAAACGTATCCAAATGGATTTGATGCCGAGATTATTACCGGTCTTGAGGAACAATGCGGACGTAAGGTAATTGGCAATAAAGCTGCTTCCGGCACAAAGATCATTGAGGAGTTGGGCGAGGAGCACAGCGCAACGGGCGCGATCATCGTCTATACATCCGCCGATAGTGTCTTTCAAATTGCCGCGCACGAGGATGTCGTGCCGCTTGATGAATTGTATCGCATTTGTGAGGCAGCACGCGCGATGCTCGTCGGTAAGCACAACGTGGCCAGAGTGATTGCCCGCCCCTTTGTCGGCCGCAGTGGGCAATATGTGCGGACGGCAAACCGGCGCGATTACGCGGTGAGTCCGCCGGAAAAAACAGTACTCGATATCCTTCAGGGCGGTGGCGCGGAAGTATGGGCTGTCGGTAAGATTGAAGATATATTCAATAAGCGCGGCATTGACCGGGCAGTGCATACGGCCGGTAATGATGACGGCATTGATAAAACACTGGAGTTTATGGCGCAGCCGGCGACAAAGCCGACATTGGTCTATACGAACCTGGTGGATTTTGACTCGAAATACCGCAACGATATTTATGGCTACGCGCAGGCACTTGTCGATTTTGACAAAAGACTTGAGGAAATTCTTCGCTGTTTGCAGAAGGAAGATATCCTGATTCTATGCGCAGACCACGGTTGTGACCCAAAGACGCCCTCTTCCGACCATAGCCGCGAATACGTGCCAATCTTACTGTATGGTGCTGCCGTAAAACCGGTAAACCTCGGCACGCTTGACAGTATTGCGGATCTTGGCGCGACAGTTGTCGATTATCTCCTCGGCAGTTCGAGTACTTTTGGCCGCAGTTTTCTGAATCAACTAATATAACTTGTACGACGGCGCTTAAAGCGCCGTTATTTGTATTAACATCTTAAAATTTTATATTTATATTTTTTAGCAGCCAATGCTTTCAGTTTTTAAAACTTTTGAAGTGCATATTGAGTTTAGCATACGAGTCAAAAACACTTTCTAAAATTACGGGTATTCAAATAAAATAATTTTTCATTTTTAATATAGACTTAGTGGTCTGTTTGTGTTATAATAGTAAAACAGACTGGAAAGTCTGTTTTTTATTGAAAGGAGGAATCGATATTGAAGCGTGAAGATAAAAATCTGCAAAGCAAGCAAAAAATTATAAAAAACGCTGTACAGGAGTTTGCCGAGCGCGGCTATGGGCTCAGCTCTGTTAACGCGATTTGCAGTACCGGAAACATCTCCAAAGGCGTGATGTATCATCATTTTAAAGATAAAGATGAAATCTATCTGACCTGTATTCGAGAGTGCTTTGATGCGCTGAGCAGCTACCTGCGAATGCATCTTGAGAAAGAGAACGACGATAAATTACAGGCCTACTTTGATGCCCGGTATGTTTTTTTTGAGCAAAATCCGATGTACCAACGCCTGTTTTGTGATGCGGTCATCTCGCCTCCACAGCATTTGGCGGCGAAAATTGGGGTGATCAAAGAAGATTTTGATGCACTGAACCTTTCTGTGTTGACAGAGCTTTTAAGTGAGGTTCATTTACGCAAAGACGTTACAATGCAGCAAGCTATTGAAGTTTTCAGATTGTTTCAGGACTTTATCAATGCGCGTTATAAAATGATGCCTTACGATGAATTTGATATCAGAGAGCATGAGGAAATTTGCAGTCGCTCTTTAAATATTTTATTATACGGCGTAATTGAGAGGAGAGAAGAGAATGGGTAAAGAAGTTTCTGTCAATAGAGAATCATTGCTTGGCAGTGTGAAACCATCGAAAGCAATCGTGAAGCTGGCAATTCCGGCTACGGTCGCGCTGCTGGCTAAAGCGGTCTACAATATCGTGGATACTGCTTATATTGGGATGCTGAACAGTGAAGCGGCTTTGGCGGCTGTGGGTGTTACGCTTCCGTTGTTGTTGATCTTTGTGTCGATTGAAAATATTTTCGCAGCGGGGGCGGCGGTATTGGCCGGGCGGCAGCTCGGGGCAAATGATAAAGAAGGTGCAGACACGACGGTTTCTACCGTTATCGGTATTTCGGTTGTCATCGGAGCTTTGTTGTGTGTTTCCGGTATGATTTTTATGGAACCATTGCTGCGTATGTTTGGCGCTTCCGAGGCAGTAATGCCTCAGGCAAAGGAGTATGCGTTCTGGATGTTTATCGCGGCGATTGCGAACATTCCGGCGCAGAGTTTGAACTGTGCTGCACGAGCGGAGTCCTCGGTGAAGATTACGACAGTTGCCGTTGTTACCGGTGCTGTGCTAAATATTATCCTTGACCCGATCTTTATGTTTAGCTGGGGGTTGGACCTCGGTGTCGCGGGTGCATCGATCGCAACCACGATCTCACAATTCGTCACCCTGGCGATTTTGTTATGGTATTATCTCAGTGGGCGTTCTGTTATCAAGTTAAAATTGAAAGCTGTTCGCCCGACGAAAAGTTTTTTTAAAACGGTAATTGCAATCGGCGTGCCGAGCGCCATTATTCAAATTTGCCTTGCGGTAGCAACTTCGATGACCAATATGGCAGCGAAATCTTTACCGGACAGCGATTTGATTATTGCCGCCTATGGCGTGGTGCAGCGGTTGATTTTGATCGGCTGTTATCTTGTCATGGGCTTTATGCAAGGGTATCAACCGGTGGCGTCTTACGCTTTTGGCGCGAAAAACGAGGAGCGTTTTCACGATTCAGCGCGTTTTGCGATGAAGGCTTCACTGCTGTTGTCTGCAATTGTGGCTGTAATATATATCGTATTGTCAAAGCCGCTGATTCTGTTATTTAATCGCAATCCCGCCGTGGTCGAATATGGAGCCAAATTGCTGATTTCACAAGTGGCGCTTTATCCGGCGTTCGGGTTGTGTTATATGATGACGATTACGTTCCAGACTATCGGCGCTTCTAAGTTTGGCGTGTTTCTCTCTGCAATTCGCCAAGGGATATTTTATCTCCCGTTTATTTTGATTTTACCGAAGTTTTTAGGAATCAGAGGCATTTATTTTGCGCAGCCTGCCGCAGATATATTGACGGTCGTCGTATGTTTGCTTTCCTATAAGGCGATGAAACGGATAGCGTCAGAAAATATGAATGAGACGGGTACTTTGAAAGAAAAAAGAGTGGGATAGCGAAGCATTTATGATAGTTAATAATGTTAAAAGATCGAAAACAAGTTGTTTTCGATCCTTTTTTATTTAAGTTTTTTTGTACTCTTTCAGGGTATTTCTTTGGGGTCATAATTAGATTTAAATGTTGTTGGTTGGATGTTGATTTCTGGATAGTAGATTGCTTTTGAAAGCAGAGCACTATTTATATATATCTTTAAGTTTTTAAAGTCAAGGCTTTAAAAATCGTCATTAAACTTACATTGCCGGTAAACGGCCATTTTATGATCGTGTTGAAGTGCTTATCTGTAATTGCCGCGAGTATTGTTTTCTCGTACAACTTTTCATCTATGTCGGCAGAAAAAGTGTGACTTTAACGAATTTTAAAAGGGGTTCTTCTTCGATAACCTCGCAGTCTATCCCTTTTCTTTTCGGCATAACCCTTTCAAAATAAGCATACTGTTAAATAAGAAACAGGCTATAAGGAGAAATATTATGAAGAAGAAACTCGTAGCAATAGGTTTGTTATTCATTTTTTTATGTACACTGGCGACCAGTGTGTCTGCAGCAGAAATGAATGTTGTCTCACCGAGCGCAGTGTTAATAGATGCGCAGTCGGGCAAAGTGCTTTACGGCAAAGAGGAGCACGCAGTGCGCGAGCCTGCCAGCGTCACAAAGGTGATGACGATGCTGCTCACATTAAAAGCGATTGAAGAAGGGCGCATCACAATGGAGGACGAGGTTTTGATCAGCAGTTATGCGGCCGGAATCGGTGGCACTCAGCTCTTCATTGAGGCCGGCGAGCGCCGTAAGGTTGAAGAATTGTTTTACGGTGTTGCAGTAGAGAGTGCCAACGATGCCGCAGTCGCCTTGGGGGAACATATCGGAGGCAGTAACGAGGCGTTTGTTGCGATGATGAACGAGGAAGCCCAGCGTTTGGGTGCGGTCAATACCACCTTTAAGAACGCGAACGGACTGACAGAAAGCGGACATGTAACAACGGCGTATGATATTGCGTTGATGTCGATGGAACTCTGTCGATATGAAAATGTTTTTCAATACACCTCGACGTGGATGGTCGATATCAATATCGGTAAAAACAACGATAAAACGCGCACGCTGGCCAATACCAACAAACTGTTAAAGACCGACAGCGCGATCGACGGACTGAAAACAGGCTATACGTCTTCTTCAATGTATTGCATCAGCGCGACGAAGAAACAGGGAGAGATGCGTTTGATTGCTGTGGTGATGGGGGCGCCTTCGATTGACGAGCGTTCCGGTGATGTGCTCGCATTGTTTAATTATGGCTTTGCAAACTTTGAGGGACGCTACCATGTGCGCGCAGGGCAGGAGTTTGGCGAAGTAAGCATCAGCAGGGGAGAAGTTAAAATGATCAAGGCGATCGCGGCAGAGGATATTTACGAAGTGGTTGCAAAGGGCGGCAGTGCAGAGGTGCAAATTGTGCCTGAATTAGAAAAAAATGTAAAAGTGCCGGTGGAGGCAGGGCAGAAAGTAGGCAGAGTCGTCGTGATGAGCGAAGGGCAGGAAGTTGGTGCATGTGATTTGATCGCGCAGGAAGGCACAGGTCGCGTCGGGTTCTTTAGCTATATTGGCCGCATAATCAGAAGCTATTTTTACATCGGTTAGAATAGTCTTTTTTGTAAGAGGAATTATTCAAATATCTTTTTTGAATACCGATAATAAAGAAGTTTAATATCCTGCATTGTATGGACTTTAATTTGTATTATCAAGAATGTGTATGGACAAAATTTGTTGTCGTATAGTATAATAAAGGCAAATAATTTGGAGGTATATGATGAAAAAAGTACTGACGTTCGTATTGATTTTATTGACAGCATTTAGTCTGGTGGCTTGTGGAGGAAGTGCGGAGCCGACTGCAAAAGAGGTTTATAATACATATCTGCAAAAGGCCGGTACGATTGATGCAATGGATGTGGATGTAGATATGCAGATGAAAATGATGATGGGCACAGAGACGATGGAAGCGCAGGCATTGATAAATATGAAGGTGGCTAACACACAGTCTGTGGAAGATGCCCTCATGCAGGCGACGATGACGATCAAGCAAAGCGGTATGAGTATAGAGATGGGCATGTATTATGCCGATGGTTGGGGATATGTTGATGTGTTGGGAATGAAAGTAAAGCAGCAAACTCCCATGGAAAAATTTGCAACACAATTTGACGGCATGCAGATTGAAGAGATGGTTGAGCCGGATTGGCTGGAAAGCGCTGTTGTAACAAAGAATCAGGATGGCTCTTATACAATGGAGATCAAGATGGAAGGCGAAGCATTTTTAGATTATTATGAGATGCTGATGAGTGGCATAGAGGATGTAGATGTAGCAGGGGTTACTTTTAACGATGCGACGCTGACATTGGTTTTTGATAAAGAATATTATCCGGTATCTGCCGAGGCGAAGACGGGGGCGGCTATGGAAGTAGAAGGCAGCGTCGTGGATATTGAAATTGGCATATCGATGAAATACAATGCGTTTGGGGACGATGTCGTTATAACGCCGCCGGCACTGGATGAATATGTAGAAGCAAACTTATAAAGCTAAAAGGTATTTCGGTAATAAATAAAACGCGGGAGTTCCCGCGTTTTTATCATGTTGTTTTTAAAGCTCGTTCATATTCGCAAAAGTGTGCTTGATCGATCATGTTCGTGATCCCATCACGTTGATATCGCCAAAAAAGCTGTTGCCTTTCAGATATAATGTTTTGGGCGTATTTTCAATCCGCCGTTCCATTACCGAGCTGTCGAAAATGCCGCCGCTTCTGGCCTTAAATAATTTGCTGCGGCCAAAGATGTTTGAAGATTCAAAGACGACGGCAGTCGACTTGTCGACGTAGAGGACGACAGAGCCGAACGATGCATTTGCTTTAATGTTCAGTGCGCCGCTTTCGTCCGGTTGCATAACAGCTGTATCGATGATTAAATCTCCGAAGATGGCGGAGTAAACATTTATACGTGCATAGGGGTCGTAATGTGTCGAGCGTTTCTTGGAAAAGATCGCCTTGTTGTCGCGAATGATGCTGCCGGAGAAGATAAGCAGGATCCCAAACATAATAAACAATGAAGGCAGAAAGGCCCGGGATATATTAAAGTTGAGAAAATCTACCCCCAAATAATAGTCAAAAATATGCCGGACAATCACGGCGAGCGACCAAAAGGTGATAAATGTGCCAAATACGATGGAAAGCGGGGTGCGAAAACGGATAATGAGCAAAATTCCCATGTAAGCGATAAAGGCAAAGATAAAGTAAAACAGAATATCGCCGAAAGAGAGGTAGAACCAGCCCATTTGCTTGGCCAGCAGTGTCAGGCCGAGCGCGATGATAATAAAACCCAAGATATAGGTATTTTTTTTATTCATAAAGCCCCCGATTTTCAAATTCCTTTTTCATCTGAAATATACTATAATAATGGAAGATTAAAAATCTATTAAACCTCAATTAATTCGACATAAAATAATCGGAGTAAAAATGGGTGAAAAGCGAGATTTAAGAAAACAATGTAAGGAAAAGCGTAAAAGGCTTGGCAGAGAATATATTACCAACGCCTCCAGGCGAATTACAGATTCATTTCTTTTAAGTAACGCGTATCGAGAGGCGCAGACAATTTTTATTTATGCAAGTACCTTGTATGAAGTGGATACTCGCGGGGCGATTGCGGCGATGCTGGCAGAGGACAAGACCGTATGCGTTCCGGTAGTGTGCAGAGACAGGGAGATGATGCCGATTTGTCTTACATCGTTGGCGGAGCTAAAACTAAACAAATATGCGATACCGGAGCCGGCTTTTGCACCGGAGAAGGAGGTGCCGGCTTTGCAGATAGAGTTGTGCGTCACGCCGATGCTGTGTGCGGCAGAGACGGGATACCG
>CALGIV010000097.1 GCA_937914785.1 uncultured Eubacteriaceae bacterium
CCTGGATCTGTGATATATAACTGTCTAATTCTTCATATATGCCTGTGTTTATGCGCCTAACCGTAAACGACAGCAGCCTTGCTTTGATTTCTTCCAATACGGCGCGTACCTTATACATTACTCTGGCAAACGTCAGATTTTTCAGTCTCAGATATAATCTTTTCACTTAACACTCCAATTAAAAACTATACCATAAATCTCTATAAAATCAAACAGTTTGTTTGATTAATCTCGTCAATTCGCGCCAGAAACTCTTCATGCTTAACGGCCAGCACCAGATAGTCCGCCTGAGAAACCGCTTCGTCCAACGAACAGATGGCAATACCATTTACTTCCCGCTTCGTTGTATTAGGTTCACAGGCAATGACAGGATACCCTTTATCCTTTAACATTTCCGCCAGTTCCAACGCAGGACTGGAGCGAAAATCATCGACGTTTGCTTTAAATGTCAAGCCTAATATACAAATCGTTGCATTTTTATTATACTGCACATTTTTTTCAATCTTTTCACAGATCCAAGCCGGCTTACTGTCGTTAACCACTCTCGCTGTATGGATCATTTTCGCTTTGTCTTTAAATTTTTCTACCAGAAACCAGGGGTCAACCGCAATACAGTGTCCCCCAACCCCAACGCCCGGAGACAGAATGTTAACCCTGGGATGTTTATTTGCCAAATCGATTAATTGCATCACATCAATGCCTATTGCATCACATAAGATGGATAGCTCATTTGCAAAAGCAATATTAACGTCGCGAAATGAATTTTCGACCAGTTTGCACATTTCGGCCGTCACATCGTCGGTTAAATGAATACTGCCCTCTTTAACGAAGCTTTGATATAAAGCTTGCGCCTTCAGTGCCGAATCTTCTCTTTCCGCACCGATAATGCGGTCGTTATGTGCTAATTCATACAGAATTCTGCCCGGCAATACGCGCTCCGGGCAATGCGCCGTATAAAACGCCCCTCGTTTCAATCCGCTGATTTCACATAATATATCGGTCATCTCTCGCGTTGAAAGCGGCGGAACGGTTGATTCTAAAATAACCAGATCGCCTTCTTTAAGCTTTTGAGCGACAAGTTCAGCGGCTGATTTTACATAGGAGATCGGAAGAGCACACGTCTGAACTC
>CALGIV010000098.1 GCA_937914785.1 uncultured Eubacteriaceae bacterium
TGGGCATTTTAGCCGAAAACGAACGCTGCATCGCCACGACGAACCGCAACTTTGTCGGCCGTATGGGCCACACGAGCAGCGAGGTCTACCTCGCCAGTCCTGTCGTCGCGGCAGCCAGCGCCGTAGCAGGCTACATCGTCAGCCCGGAACATCTTTCAGCAAAAAAGGAGTAAACATATGATTTTACTAAAAGGCCATGTACACAAATACGGCGATCACATTGATACCGACGTTATCATCCCCGCAAGGGAACTAAACGACCCCAGTTATGCCAATCTCGCAGCACACTGTATGGAGGACATTGATCCGGATTTCGTCCACCGCGTCCAATCCGGCGACATCATCGTCGGCGGCGTCAATTTCGGCTGCGGTTCCAGCCGGGAACACGCCCCCATCGCCATCAAAGCAGCCGGCATTTCCTGTGTAATCGCCGCAAACTTTGCGCGCATTTTCTACCGCAACGCGATCAATATTGGCCTTCCTGTATTGGAATGTCCGCTCGCAGCAGTTGAAGCCAAAGCCAGCGACCGGTTTGAAATCAACCTCGCCGATGGCCAAATTCACAATATCACGCAAGGCAAACGCTACACCGCTGTGCCATTTCCACCCTTTATGCAGAACATCATCAACGCAGGCGGACTGGTCAACTATATTAAAGTCCAGCTGTCCACAGGAGCCTAAAGGTGCATCACATTGCCATCCTGCCCGGCGACGGCATTGGTCCGGAGGTTATCCGTCAAGCGCTTTGCGTGCTTGATGCTGCAGCACAACGGTTCAATTTTGCTTATAAAACGCACTTTGCGCCCATTGGCGGCGAGGCGATTGACAAAACCGGCAAACCCCTGCCGGATGAAACTTTAAGGCTCTGTCAGGACGCAGACGCCGTTTTACTCGGAGCAGTCGGCGGCCCCGCCTGGGACCATCTGCCTGCAGACAAACGGCCGGAACGCGGTATTCTGGCTTTAAGAAGTGCATTAAAACTGTTTGCCAACCTGCGCCCCATTACCGTCTACGACGCGTTAAAAGACGCTTCCCCATTAAAGAGCGCTTTGCTTAACGGCGGGTGTGACATCCTGTTTGTGCGCGAACTGACCGGCGGTATTTATTTCGGTCCACGCGGCAGACAAATGAAAAATGGGGTGGAGGCAGCATACGACACGGAAATTTACTCTGTCGACGAGATTAAACGCATCGCCCACATTGCTTTTGAGATGGCGCGCAAACGCACCAGACGTCTCACTTCTGTCGACAAAGCCAATGTACTGGATTCCTCACGGCTCTGGCGCGAAGTCATCGACGAGATGGCCTTTTCTTATCCCGACATCACAGTCGAGCACTTGTATGTCGACAATGCGGCAATGCAGTTAATCTGTCGCCCAACAAGCTTTGACGTGATTCTTACAAATAACATCTTCGGCGACATTCTCTCCGACGAAGCCAGTCAAATTACCGGCTCTATCGGCTTGCTGCCGTCCGCCTCCCTGGGGGCAGACAGGAAAGGGTTATACGAGCCCATTCACGGCTCTTCACCAGACCTTGCGGGCAAAGATCTCGCAAACCCCATCGCTGCCATCCTTTCTGCCGCGATGATGCTGCGATACTCCTTTGATGAAAGCCAGGCTGCCGGCGCCATTGAATGTGCAGTAGATGCCGTCCTTAAGCACGGCGTACGCACCGCCGATATTGCCGGAAGCAATCCAACTGTCGGCACTGCCAGGATGGGGCATCTCATCGCATCAGAACTATTAAAACAACAATAATCATTGTTCATCATAACTTCTTCCAACAGCGCGCGGTCTTTACAACCGCGCGCTGTCTAAATCTTTCTTAACTTTCCTTTGAAAATCTATACCGTAAGTAGTATAATTAGATGTAATCCATACCAGAGGAACAAGAAAAACTATGAAATGTCTGTATTGCTACCGGCGTGTCCGTAAAAAAGATGAATTCTGCCCAAGCTGCGGTGTAAGACTTTATGAAAATACAGTTTCAGAAACTCCAAAGCCTGTATCTCAGTATTCACCAAATCCACCTCAAATGCCTGCCACACCGGCTTCGTCAGAAAAAAACTTTCAACAAAAGGCAGACCTCACTCCAACGGAACAGCAGGATTCGTCCGCAAATGCCGCTTCCGCTTCAACCGGACTCATTATAGGATTTCTCGCTTTGCTTACCGCCTATCCTTTTTGGTTGCTCGGATTTTTATTCGGTATACCCGGGCTTATTCTGGCCCTTAACCATCTGAAAAAAAACGGAACCATGGTAAGCCTTCTTTCTGTTTTTGTAAGCGGCCTTGCCATTATTATCGCGATCATTTCTTTAATCGTACGCGGCCCATATATGTAATCCCCATTACATTTTGATATTTATATTATGATTGTAAACACTTTCTATTATTTTCATATCTACACTTACTGTCATACACTATTTTTTACCGCCGTACAAATTTATCAGCTGTTTATATCTCAAAACACCCATTTCCCTGTCCTTTTTTGTTGAAGTGTGGTATTGTTTTTGCTATACTTGAAATAGTATATAATTATAATACAACGACAGATGAAAGGGAGAGTTATGAAATGTGACAATTGTTTTACCAAAATAAACAAAGAGGATGCTTTCTGTCCAAACTGCGGCATTCGCCTGCCGAAACAAGAGCCTCCTGCCACATCACCTCAACAACCGACTTACACATCCCCACAGAATGCAGGACAATATCAGATGCCGCCTCAAGGTTTTGCTGCACCACAGGGACAAACGACACAACCCCGGCAACCCAATGCCTTCTACGCACCACCACAAAATCCGCCGAGCAGCTACAACGTTCCGCCACAGGGTACCCAATATGGCTACATACCACCCTATCCTGCAGAACAACCACAGAATAAGCCGAAAACAAGCGTGCTCGCACTGGGCATTATCGGAATTGTCTTTGCGCTTCTTTTCCCATTGGTTACTTATGGTTGTTCCATTCCCGGCCTCGTAATGGCCAATAAGGAAATCCGACTCGGCCAGACCACCAGTAAGACAGGGCAAATATTAAATATCGTCGCGCTTTGCGTCGCGGGCCTGAATTCTATACTGGGTATTTTATATTTCTAATAAAAAACCTATATTATTTTAATCAACAACAACTCGACTTTCTACAAAGTTGAAATGAAAGGGAAAAATTATGAAATGTGACAATTGCTTTACCAAAGTAGGCAGCGACGACGTTTTCTGCCCGAATTGCGGCATCCGTCTGCCAAAAGAAGAAGCCCCGCCTGCTGCACCGCCTCAACAACCGGCTTACACACCGCCACAAGACGCGGCACAAAATCAAATGCCGCC
>CALGIV010000099.1 GCA_937914785.1 uncultured Eubacteriaceae bacterium
GAGTTCTGAGCCGCGTATAGCGATGACTTCAATACCGTTTTTATCCAAAATCTCATTTGCCACCTCGTTGCGGTCGTAGGCCACGACGACGCCGGGCGCTAAGGCAAATGTGTTCGTACTGTCGTTCCACTGCTCGCGCGCAGCCGTTACCGCATCGCGGCCGCCCGTACCGATCAACTGAACGGCATCAAGTTCTAACACGTATTCGAGCGCTCCCTGAAGCGAATCCATACGCCGGTAAGCCAACGCTCCGTCTTTGCCGCGTGTGATGTCGACGACGTTTAAATTCGCATCAATCAGCGGATAGATCGTAAACTTATCGCAATCCACCATCGTAAAGACGGTATCCAGGTGCATAAACGCGCGGTTGTTCGGCAATTGTACGGCTAAAACATGCCGCAATTTATCGTTCTGCGCAAAGATGTTTTCAGCCAGAATCTGAATCCCTGAAGCATCGGTGCGTTGGCTGCAGCCTACGGCGACGGCCGCTTCGTTTAACACAAGAATATCGCCGCCTTCAATCGTGCTCGTCTGCAGGTTATTGTCATACAACAGCGCCGCGGATTGAAACATCGGATGATAGTCGTAAATGGCGTGCAGAATGCGCGCTTCGCGCAGGCGAATCGTATTTTTCATCGTGTGAATCGATACGCCGCCGCCGATAACGGACGCCGCGTCGCGCATAAAATAAAAGTTCGGCAACGGCATCAAATGAAACATAAACATCTGCTCCATATAGTCGCTTAACGATTCTTTCGTCTTCAGTTCCTGCACGTCCGTCACGCGAATGCCTTCGATCAGGCATTTTACAACTGCAGGCGCATTGAGCGAGCACAGATACGACTTGATGCGCGCTTCAATCTCATCACTGCCTAAAATATCTTCACCGATAATATCCGCGAGGATTTTCGCCTTGTTTTTCTCATCCGTCAGGATCTCTGTGAGCATGTCCTCAACATAAATCACTTCTGCACCGCGCTTGCGGATTTGTTGTGCAAATGCATCGTGTTCCTGCTGCATATCTTTCAAATACGGAATATCTTCAAACAACGCCGCATTCAGGTTTTGCGGGACGATGTTGTTGATCTCGCCACCCGGGCGATGCATCATCACACGCCTGAGTGCACCCGTTTCGCTCGCAACATAAATTTCGTCATTCACCCCACCCACCACCAATCTTTAATTTTTATTATTATATACCATTTTTGCCATAAAATAAAGACACGGACTGTTGCAACACGATTTTTTTAAATCATCGCAACAGTCCGTGCCTCCGTTCGGCAATCAAGGTTTCTCGGTTGGTACCATCACAAAACCATCCGCCGCATTACCCTCAAGTGAAAAGTAATAAACATTTCCATAATCTGCATCGATTGCAATCGCCTCTCCGGCAGGCTCTCCCGTCTGCTCCCCTGCTACGATGGTATCAAGCGCTCTTGCATCAAGAATTAAGAAGAACTCGATTTTAACGGTCGATAAATCCGCATTTTCGGGAAAATCCAGCACTATAAAATCAATCGTGACAGTCTCGGATTTTTTAAACGCCGTTTTGTCGGCAAGCGATACCCCCCCGCCGCTGACAGGCGTCTCTGCCAGATAGCATTCGTATAAAATGCCGTAAATATCGGCCTCGCAATGATTCACAACGGCAATGCGAAACCTGTCGTCACGCGCCGGAATCTCATCCCCTCTGTTCCCGCAGGCAGACAGGCCTATCGCCAGCAATCCTATTAAAACAATACCGATATACTTTTTCACCAACAACACCTCCTGTAAAAAAATCCTCATCATATCGTTATTTGGGTTCCAAAATCCATGAGCAATACTGTTCTGTCATCAATTTTCACCGGATGGAAAAACCTGTAATCCATAAGTTCCGTCACTTTTAACAGCCATGTAGCGTTGATTGCCTTCTTCAACATCCGGATTTACGGTATAGTGGTGATAGAATCCTTCTTCGTCGACAAATTCTATATTAAAATACGACGCATTACTGTCAAAAGAAAAGACCTGCCCGGCTTCAATGAACTCGACAGAAGTTACCCTGTCCCCATTTTCGTCCACTATTCTCACATCGTATAAATCCTGCATGCTTTCATTGGCAAACTCGACTGCACAGGTCATATCGATGAGCCGGACATCTTGATACATCTGATAAGCGCGTTTTGCCGCACGATTATACATACGCCAATCCTTTTCAGTATAGATGGAATAGCTGAAATTCCTTTTGTTGTACGCCAAAAGACGTTGAATCTCCCAATTTTCTTCTCCGGCCAGGCGGATGATCTCTCCCTGCGCGTCCGCGCCGAGAAGGCTCAGGTATTCTGTGTCAACTTTGCCTGTCTCGAAATACCGATCGATATTCTTACGCGCGACAAAGGCATCCGTACTCATGTAGTTCAGCACAAGATAAAAGGCCAATCCGCCCATAAACAGTATGCGGTAAATCGGCAACCTCGCCGAAAAGATACGTATGAGATAGACGACGAGCACACCAAACTCAAAATACAAAAACATAAACACGTGAAGCCGCAGTACGGTATAGCCATATTCCGCTTCATACAACCGCATGCGGTAAAACGAAGAGAGCGCGACGAGAAATGTCAACACGGTAAATGCTGCCAGCAACCCCTGCACAAAGCGCTGCCTGCCCTCTGAGCGAATCAGCCGCAATACGGCGGTCAATATCGCGATGTTGATAACGCTTAAGCCCAACAACTGAAAGAATCCACTGCGCGATATTGAC
>CALGIV010000100.1 GCA_937914785.1 uncultured Eubacteriaceae bacterium
GGCGTTTATTATGATTACGCCGAAGAAAGAATTTGGCGATAATGGCGTATTCATCTTTGCGGACTGTGCGGTCAATCCGACGATCACCGCGGCGCAGATGGCGGAAATCGGGTATTGTTCCGCGGCGACGGCGAAAGACATTGCCGGCATTGCAGAGCCGAAAGTAGCGATGCTTTCTTTCTCGACGAAGGGCAGCGCGAAACACGAGCTGGTCGACAAAGTTGTCGAAGCAGTTAATATCTGCAAAGAGCGTTATCCGGAAGTTGACGTAGAAGGGGAATTGCAGGTAGATGCAGCGATTATCCCGTCGGTTGGGGAAATGAAAGCGCCTGGCAGCAAGGTTGCAGGGCACGCCAACGTATTGGTATTCCCTGATTTGCAGAGTGGCAATATGGTCTATAAAACGGCACAACGCTTTGGTGATGTCGAAGCGATCGGGCCGATCCTGCAGGGGATGGGAAAACCCATTAACGACCTTTCACGCGGATGCAGCATCGACGATATCGTCAATACGGTCGCGATGGTGTGTGTACAGAAATAAATTGATAAATGCCTGCTTGCAGGCGTTTAAGATGCAATTAAAAAGCCAATTTACCATTGTGGTAGATTGGCTTTTTTATTATGCAAGATGATTTTTAATCTTTTTCGGCAATTACGTTGATCGTTGTGTCTTGTATATTTGGTTTTATATGGCTGTAATGCTCGTAGTTAATGCCAATTTTGCCAGTCTGGAATAGGCTAATTTAGGTTTTCTTATTTTGTCGAATATTTTTACTATATGTAGACTTATTGTGTGAAAATTTGTTATAATAAAATGTCTTAAGAAAAATGTATCTGAATATTGCAAAACATTTGGAGTAAATCTTAAAAATATCATATCATTTTTTGTGTACTATAAAGGTGGTTTATATAGGAGAATAATATGGCGAAAAAGACAAAAATGGATTTGTTTTTAGAACTTGCACGACCGGATGAGGATGGAGTGAGCAGATGGGTTTCGGTTTCTGAATTTGTGGGTGATTATGCCGGATTGAAACTTGGCAATGGTGGTTCTTGGACAAGAAAAGAGGCGGCATTGGCAAAATGCTATATAATTGAACTTGATAAAAATATAACAACTAAAAATAGTATTGATAAAATTAGGCTTGCTGGTTTTAATGATAGTAATTATTCTCAGTATATAAAGACAAATATTAAACGTATTATTAAGTCACAGAGATGTGTGGTGCTTGGAACATCATCTCCTGAAGTTGATCATAAAAATGGTTTAAAAAATGAAGACAGAGTAATGCGTAACGAAAAACAGCGTTTAGCTGATTTCCAGCCATTAAGTAAGGCTGCGAATGATGCCAAACGACAATTCTGCAAAGAATGTAAAAAAACGGGATACCGATACGATGCCAAGCAATTAGGTTATCCAATGTCTTATTATCAAGGTGGGTCTACTCATAGTAATGAAGAAGATGCTTGCGTGGGTTGTTATTGGTACGATCCTTTAGAATTCAAGCGTCATCTTGTAAAAAGGGAAGAATAATATTACCATAATTAATTTTTAGTCAGGCAATGAAGGTACTCAACAGTAGCACTGGCTTTGTGTTCTCTGTTTTCATCTTTGTCTGCTTTAAATCGGCGATGGTCTTTTGTGAAAATGCTATATTTTCCATATTTTTCCATAATAAATTTTATGGTGTCCAAAGACATCAGTCCTTCATTATTGTAACTTAAAAAAATATATTTGAACTGAGCGTCCGCTATCAGTTGTTCAAAGACATCAGTAATTGTGCGTTTTGAACAAAAGGCGCTTTTTTGTTTAGTGCTATCTCTTAAACCGGTTACGCCGTTAAGCTTAGGATGATCATATCTTGAAATGGTTTCAAGTACATGATAGTTTGAACAATACTGTCTTGCGTTGTATGGAGGGTCAAGATATAATACATCTCCGGAAATTGATTTTATCAAAATGTTGATATCTTCATTATATACGAGGCCATTTTCAGTGCCGTCTATTATCGGAAGCAACTTCAATGAGAATTCTTTGGCTGCAGATTTTTTTATATGTTTGAGAAAAGCACCGTATACGGAAGCGGTGTTTGCATATTTATCGATAGAATTAATAAGGCAGGCAAGAAAATAATAATATTCCTTGTCCGAGATTTGGCCATTAAGGTGCAAATCTTCAAGTTCTATACGGATTGCATCGCATTTACGGCCATTTACATCTGAAAAATAATTTCTTCCAGACCCGGAGCCTGAACAATAGTTTTGGTATACAAAACCATCGACGCCTTCTAAAGTATTAAGATAATCAAGTTTTGAAGTGTCGATAGGGGAAGAATTTTCTATGAAATGTTTGTTGAGGATGTAACTGTAGTGCTGAATATCATTTGCGATAACAAAATATCCCTGTTGCTTAAATGTCGAGCCTACGATACCTGTTCCGGCAAACAAATCAGCAAATACATAACCTTTTCCATTTGTAATACCGGTGACGGTCTGAATTGTATCTTGTAAAAAATTTATTAATGATAATTTTGAACCTATGTAATTCATGTTTTTTTCCTCTGCTGATATAAACTATGGCATTATTAAATCGCATCAAAACAATTATATATTTTATCTGATATATCAAATAATATCAATCCTTACATCAACATATCAACAAAGTGTTTACTTTGAGTTTTGGAATCTGGAATAGTTTTGTAAAATAATAGCATTACCATTTTCAGATATGGCGAGATGATAAAGTTGAATTGACAAAACATAAAGGCGAACAATATTCGCCTTTAACTCTTATTTTCATAACTATGTTTTAAAATGAATTTAATTACGCATCTTGATGAGACGGGTCGGGATTGTCGTCTTTGCTTTGGCCGACTTTCCCGCCGAGGAATCCCGAAATCATCGCTTGAAGGTCAAGCCCCGTAGACTCTTTTAACCCATCCGTAATTTGAACGGTGGATTGAACGATGTCTTTGACAAGTTTTGTGGAATTCCCATCGCCGTACATCGTGATCCTGTCGACATTTCCAAGCGGTGCGGCAGCGTTTTTGACGATGTCGGGCAACACGTTGAAGTACATTTCAAGCACAGCCGCTTCTTCCATTTTCCTCATGGCATCGGCCTTTTTATCGATGCCTTCCGCCTCGGCAACGGCCTTTGCACGAATGGTTTCAGCTTCTGCGATGCCGACAGTTCTGATTCCCTCGGCTTCTTGCTCCTTTGCGTATTTCTGCGCTTCGGCTTTTGCTTTGAGAGCTATTGCCTCTTGTTCCAGTTCATACCGTTTGGCATCCGCTTCTTTTTGGCGTTCGTAGAGGTCTGCTTCTGCCTTTTGTTGGCGTGCATATTTATCTGCTTCGGATTGTTTCTTGATTTGGGCTTCCAGATCTTTTTCCTTAACTTCTACTTCTTTTGCTTTGAGGTCCGCCTCTTTTTCGCGTTTGGCAATGTCTGCTTGGACGGAGGCGACTTCAATAGAGCGCCTCTGCTCTTCTTCTTGGATTCTATATGCCGCGTCCGCTTCTGCCTGTTTGATGTCGGCTTCTTTTTTCAGCTCCGCTTGACGGATGAGCAGATCTGTCTGACGTTTGGCAATTTGCGTGTCGGCATCTACTCTTGCGTCGTTGGCCTCTTTGTCTGCCTGTGCCTGAGCAACTTGGATGTCACGTTCTCCTTCGGCTTTGGCAATAGCTGCGGCCTTTTTGATTTGGGTGATGTTGTCGATCCCCAAATCTTCGATGACACCATTGCGGTCGATAAAGTTTTGAACGTTGAAACTAACGATTTGAAGACCCATATTCGCCATATCGGGCGCCGCGTTTTCCTGAACCTTTTCCGCAAAAAGTTTTCGGTCGGAAACCATATCGCTCAAATTCATTTGCCCTACAATTTCACGCATGTTTCCCTCTAAGACGTCTTGAAGCTGAGCGACGATATAGTCTTCATTTTTGTTTAGAAAGTTTTCAGCTGCGATTCTCAAAAGTGCCGGTTCGCTGCTGATTTTAATTTTGACGGCAGAATCTACCATAACATTGATAAATTCGGCAGTCGGAACAGGTGAACTCGTTTTGACATCAACCGATATCATTTTTAAACTGAGTTTGTCGAGCCGTTCAAAGAAAGGTATTTTAACACTTGCTCTTCCGATAATGATTCTGTTTTTGCCTACTCCCGAGATGATGAAAGCCATATCCGGCGGTGCTTTTACATATCCCGTCAATAGGAAAATAAGCACAATAGCAGCTACTCCAATTCCAATGTAAAATCCAACTCCCATTCGTTGTCCTCCTGCGTTGGTCGCTACCCTTTATTACTGAATTATACCATAATTTAACAAATTTCGACAATATAAATCAATAAGACGATACCGTGCATTTCGTGGTGTTGTTTTAAAGATTATCAATAAAAAGAAAAGCTGAATTCGGGTTGTGTTTGCTTGGTGGTGTACTTGTTAATAGTAGTATTAAGACAATCCTTTTATTGCTTCTATTCTTTTTCACTAATGTGTATATTATAATTTTTTAAATTTTTGATTGATTTTTGAATATCGTATAATTCAACGCCTATACTTTTTAATCGCATTGCATATAACAAATTCTCTAATGTAACAAAATCAGCCATGTGGATACACTTAATTTGCAAATCAATATTACCATGTGCAGAATCATTTCTTAATTTGTTCATTCTACTACATATTTCTTCAATTGTCTTTGTTTCATAACTTTTGTAATTGTCACGTAAAAATGGCAGTAATATTTCTTCACAATCTGATAATGCTTTACTCATTCTGTCACCATATTTATTTTCGGTTTTTCTTAATAAATTGATAAATGATTTTACATACTTTTTCTTTTTTCCTGTATTTTTTTCTTTTAATATCTCTAAATGTTGTAAAATTTTATTTTTTATTTCATCATATTCATTTGATCGAACAGTATCATCATTATATAAATTTCTGAATTCTCTTTCAAAAGCAACAAAATTTAAAATGATTCTTGCTGTATCAAATGAATGTGTAGCTTGAATAGATGAACATAAATTTTGAAGATATATTGCATCTTCTGCGATAGCAGAAAACAATAAACAGGTTTTTTCTTTTAAGTATTCATATTTTATAATTTTTGTTGAACGTTTGAGATCTTTTTCTTCTTCGATCTCTTTTGAAGTTATTCTAATAATTCCATCGTTATTACGAATAGAATTTATTATTTTATAAACATAAATATCATCAAATTTAACATTGGTTCGTCCACAGATATAGAAGAAAAAATTTTGACATTGTTGAAAAACATCTATTGTAAAATCTAAATTTTGTGATTTAGAAAATCTGAAATTCATTTTACTTTGTGCTGTTAATGGAGTGTCAGAGTTAGAATGAAATGTTGGTACTACATAGATACTTATGGTGATATCTACATTTTGATACTTGTAGCTACCCAATACAATTTCTTTTTCTTGTTTCATATTAACACTTGTTGACAAAAGTTTTTGATCCTTAAAATATATTTTTGATTCAAACGCTCTCGCTGGAGTGTAAAAATAATTTACTTCTTTTCCAGTAACAAACAAACCATCAATATTTTTTTCATCTATTACGCTTGGTCTAAATTCATAAAAATATATAACAGAAAAACTTATAAATCCATTATTATTTGACGATTCATTAGAGACATAAAAGATTATATCATTTCCATTATGTGCTTTTGCACTAATATTAGAATATCCAGTCCATTCTGTCGAATGTATGTTTTTTTTCAAATTAGCTAGATGTTCAAACAGATTATTTTTTTCTTGATACCATGCTTGCATCGAAGGTGGCATCAATTTTAAAATTCCATTTTCATATATAAACGGATATTCAGTCGTTTTGTACTCAGCAAAACCCATTATAGGTTCTTTTATTTTCAAATTATCCTC
>CALGIV010000101.1 GCA_937914785.1 uncultured Eubacteriaceae bacterium
GCCAATGCCGTTCTTTTTAGACAACTCAATCGCCTTGTTCATCACTTTGGCGCAGCGGCACACTATTCTCTGAAAGCTTCCGATGAAAACCTGATCGGTATCTCCGCTTCTCCGGCACTGTTGCTCGTCGCTCCGGTAGGCGGCACGCAGAAACTGCTCGGCAACAGCCCGAACTCTATCGCGTTCCCGGCCGGTCATAAAACACCGTGTATGATGTTGGATATGGCTTCTACGATGGTAGCAGGCGGCAAAATTGAAATGGCAATCAGAAAAGGACAGAAAATGCCACTGACATGGGCGCTGGATGCGGAAGGTAATCCGACGGAGGATCCGCTGAAAGTTATCAACGCAAATCGTGAAGTTGTCGGTTCTCTGCAGCCGATGGCGGGCCCGAAAGGCTACTGCCTGATCGTTATGTTCGAACTGCTGTCCGGTATTCTGCCGGGCGCAGCGACAGGATTGAAAATTGTTGGCAGCGGCGGCGGACTGGGCTACTACATGCTCGCAATCGATCCGGCGATTATCAGAGATGTTGGCGAATTGAAAACAGACTTGGATGAATACTTTATGACGATTAAGAATTCACCGAAACGCGAAGGCGTAGAAGAAATCTTCCTGCCTGGCGAAATTGAACATAAGTTTACTGCAGCAAGAAAAGAAGCTGGTTACGACTTGAACCCGGCTGTTGCTCAGGAAGCGCTTGATTTGTACAAGAAATACAACGGTATCGCGCAAGACGCAACTGTTGAAGATCTGTTCAGCTAATTAAGTAAGGATTTTTAAAAAGGTGAGCTTTATTTAAGTTTATAAAGCTCACCTTTGGATTAAAATAAGAGGTGATAAAATGGACAAAAAACCGGTACATGTTACTACGGAAAAAGTAAGAGAAGTAACTTATGATACACTTCTTTCTTTTGGCGTGGACAAGGAAATGGCGGCCAGAGCTGCAAAAACGCTGAATACAGCGGACAGACGTGGCATTGATACGCACGGAATTGCGCGCGCAAGGTTTTACGACCGGGCGATTCGAAATGGTGAAATCAACCTAAAGCCAAATGTAAAAGTGGTGAAAGAGACTCCTGTTTCAGCGCTTGTAGACTGTGATGGTGGTATTGGTGTTGCGACAGCGGATATCGTTATGGACAAAGCGATGGAGCTGGCGAAGAAAAACGGCATCGGAATGGCTGTAGCCATTAACGGCCATCATTTTGGCGCAGCGGCACATTACACGATCAAAGCTTCTGAAGAAAACCTGATTGGGATGAGCGCGTCTCCGTCGTTGTTGATTACGTGCCCGATTGGCGGCACGCAGAAGCTGCTCGGCAACAGCCCGAACTCCGTCGCGTTTCCGGCTGGACACAAGACACCGTGTATGATGCTGGATATGGCTTCTACGACGGTAGCGGGTGGTAAGATTGAAATGTGCATCCGCGCAGGCAAGCAGATGCCGGAAGGTTGGGGGTTGGATAAAAACGGCAATCCGACGACAAATCCGCTTGATGTGTTCGACAGGGATATTCAATTTGTCGGTTCTATGACGCCGATGGCGGGTCCGAAAGGCTACTGTCTGATCGTGATGTTCGAGTTGCTCTCGGGGTTGCTTCCCGGCGCGGCGACCGGCTTGAAGGTTGTTGGCAGCGGCGGCGGATTAGGTTACTTTATGATGGCGATCGATCCGACGATCATTCGTCCGCTGGATGAATTGAAGGCGGATCTCGACGAATACTTCCTGACGATCAAGAATTCACCAAAACGCGAAGGCGTAGAAGAAATCTTCTTGCCTGGCGAAATTGAACATAAAATTACTGCGGACAGGGCAGCCAATGGTTACGATTTGAATCCGGCGGTTGCAGATGAAGTGCTGGAACTGGCGATTCAATACGGCCGTGTACCGAAGGATACGACCGTTTACGAGCTGTTTGATGTAAAGTAATTTTGAAAATAAAGAGAAATTAAAAGGAGCGCTCAGCGCTCTTTTTGTTTGCAAACATTTTAATAAAGTAAACTGCTGTTTTCAAAGAAGTCAGTCTGCATTTAAGAGCATCAGTTCGTCGAGGATGGCATCAACTTCCGGCAAGCTTATAGCTGTTGCGATGCGACTTCTTATTTTATTGGAGCCCTTGAGCCCTTTTGTATACCAGAACAGGTTTTTGCGCATTTGTGGAATGGCGATTTTTTCGCCGTAATGCGCACAAGCGCGTTGCAGATGCTTCTGAATTAGCTCGATGCGGGTTTGAATCGCAGGGAGAGAGACTGCACGTCCTGCACGGTAGTCGGCGATCTGCTGAAAAAGCCAGGGGTTCGACAAGGCAGCCTGTCCGATCATAATGCCGTCCGCGCCGGTTTGCCGCCAGATGCGCATCGCATCTTCAGGTGAAGCAATATCGCCGTTGGCGATGACGGGAATTGTAAGGCGTTGTTTAATTTCAGCCGTGATGTTATGGTCAGCCTGACCGGTAAAAAACATTTCGCGCGTGCGCGGATGGACGATGAGAAGATTGGCGCCGGCACGCTGCATCAGCACTGCGAAGTCAACAGCATTTTTCTCTTCTTCACACCAGCCGGCGCGTATTTTAACGCTTAGCGGCTTATCGGTGATGTCTTTTACGGCCCGCACAATATCATAAGCCTTTTCCGGCGTGCGCATCAATGCGCTGCCATCGCCGTTTTTGACCACTTTGGGAACCGGGCAGCCCATATTGATATCGATGCCGGCAAAAGCGCTGTTATGAAGATAGTCTTTGACAACCGATGCAAAAATTTCTGTTTCACTGCCGAAAAGCTGTGCGACGCAAGGTGCTTCGGCGGGCAGAGTTTTCAACATAGCCAAACTTTTCTGGTTTTTATAAGAGAGGGCTTTTGCGCTGATCATTTCAGTGTAGACGATTTTTGCGCCACACTCGATACAAATCAAGCGAAAAGGCAGGTCTGTGATACCTGCCAATGGTGCGAGTGCGATGAAGTTATTTTGTTCAATCAGTGCTTGCAGATTATTTTGCATAGTTGTTTTTGTCCCAAATGATTTTCATGCCCTTTAGCGTAAGAAGCGGATCGTAAATATCGATGACGTCGGTTTCTTCCTGAATGACTTGTGCGTATCCCCCTGTCGCGACGACAGTGGCATTCGGATAATTGGCTTCTTTTTTGATTCTTTTGACGATATATTCCACTTGACCGACGTAGCCGTATACGAGACCGGCCTGCATACTGCTGATCGTATTTTTAGCTAAAATAGTCGGCGGTTTGACGATTTCGATATTGGGCAGCATCGCCGTGCGCGTGCCAAGTGCATCGGCAGAAATCTGGATGCCCGGCGAAGTGACCGCGGAGATAAAAGCGCCTTTTTCATTGATAAGGTCATAAGTGGTCGCTGTGCCGAAGTCCAGCACGACGCTGGGGCCGCCGTATAAGTTGTAAGCCGCTGCTGCATCGACAATGCGGTCAGGACCGACTTCGCGCGGGTCGTCGACATTGATGGAAATCCCTGTTTTGATACCGGCCTTGACGATTAGCGGTTCCAAGCCAAACGTTTTGCGAATGGCATTATTAAAGGAATGCATGACGTTTGGTACCACGGACGAGATGACAACGCCTTTTACACCTGTTTTATCGATGTTGTGTTGTGTAAACCAGGAGTTGATGATGACGGTGTATTCGTCCGAGGTCTTCTGAATTTTGGTCATGATTTTCCACATTACGATGATTTCATCACCGTAAAATAAGCCGAATCGAATTGTCGTATTGCCCACGTCGACGACTAAAATCATTTGCATAAATACCACCGAAAGTTTAATTTCTTCTAAGTTTTGTATAAGCGGTGACGATTGCAGAAGTTAAAATTGCTCCGACAACAGCTTCGATGATAGCGCTGGAAGAAAGTGTTGCGATGAGAAATGCTTTAAAAGCCATGCCGAGTGCATCGGCGATTCTTTCTGCATAGATGAAATACATCGCGCTCATCACGAGGATTGTGTTCGTAATCATACCCGCGGCGCCGGCAAGTGCGCTGCCCAAAGCGACTCTGCCGGTCGACTTGCTGTTTCTGACGATCAGTTTGTAGACATAAGCAGCGACGATGCCGATGAACATGCGCGGTACAACGGAAAGCAATGGATTGACAAATAGCGGGTCCAGAATCGACATCGGCAGTACCAGTGCACGAATTAGGATGACGATGCCGACGGCAGTGCCCATAAGCCAGCCTGCCTTAGGCCCTTGGATAATGCCGGTAAGGATCGTTGGCAGAAACATAATAATGGCCATACTTGTACCGGCGGTAGGAAGCATCGTAGCCATACAGAAAACGATGCTTAACGCGAGCATAACGCCTAAAAAAGTGAGTTTGCGCGTGTCTTTGAAAAGTTCTTTCATTTTTTCCTCCTGTTCTCGCTCTTTACAGATGCAAGACATTATTTAGTATATGAATATTAAAACAAATTTGAAGGTTGTTGTAAAGTATTTTTGATTAAAAAATATCAATCTCTGACTTCAATGGAATTGATGTTGCTTTTGCAGGTAAATGGATTTATAATTTCTATTAAGAGAATAGAAACAAGTGTGCGGAGGTGTTGAAGTGGGTAAAGTTGATGAAAAAGAAATCAAAAGACTGAAAGGTCTGGGATTTATCAATAATAAGGATGGAGAGACATTTTCAGCCAGAATCGTAACAAAGAACGGAACGCTGACGACGGAACAGGTGGAAGAGCTCATCGTGATCGCCGATATGTATGGGGTTTCTAAAATCACGTTTACATCCAGGATGGGCATTGAAATTCCCGGTATTGCGTATGAGAATATTCAGTATACGATGAATGATTTGGCGCACGCGGGACTGTCTGTCGGCGGGACAGGGCCGAAGGTACGTCCGATTGCCACCTGCAAAGGGACGGTATGTACACATGGCAATATCGATACCTGGGCGGTATCGGAAAAAATTCACGATCGCTTCTATGAAGGATACCGAAGTGTGAAACTGCCGCATAAGTTTAAAATTGGCGTTGGCGGATGTCCGAATAACTGTATTAAGCCGACGTTGAACGACGTCGGCTTAATCGGCCTGAACCGGCCGGATTATCAGTTTGACAGGTGTGCAGGCTGTAAAGAGTGCAGCGTGGCGCCCAAATGTCCGATGCGGACATTTAAAGTGGCAGACGGTGTTGCGCAGGCAGATGAAGAAAAGTGCACGAAATGTGGTGATTGCATTGGAAAATGTCCGTTTGGCGTTGCGGAGAGCGGAAAAGTTGGTTATGCGGTGTACATCGGCGGCAAGTGGGGCAAAGTCGGCAGAGTCGGAACAAAACTAAATTGCATACTGGACAGCGAAGCAGAAGCCTTTGAGCTTATTGAAAAAGTTATTTTGTTGTATAAAGATCATGGGCAGCCGGGCGAGCGGCTGGGTAATCTGATCGACCGTATCGGCATTGCTGAGGTCGAGCGCATCCTGTTTTCGGATGAATTGTTGAAACGGAAAGAAGAAATCATTGATGCCTGATAAAAAATTACATAAAATGGGAAAAATCGGCATGGCATTCTGCCTGCTGTTTTTCTGTCTATTCAGCTTTTTCGGGTGTGCTGATCAGGCAGATAATGGCGGTGCGGGCTTTACGTTTACCGATGCCGCTGGACGCACAGTATGTGTAGAGGCGACTGAACGCGTCGTGTGCGCCTATGGCTCTTATGCGGAGGTTTGGATGCTGGCCGGCGGAAACGTGCTGGCGGCGACGGAAGATGTTGTCAGTGGACGCGATGTCGGTTTGCCGGAAGAGACCCTTGTAATCGGCACGGTAAAGGAGCCAAATCTGGAAGCGATTTTGGCACTTGAACCGGACTTTGTACTCTTATCAGCAGATATTGCCGCGCATGTAAAAGCAGCCGAGACTTTTGAGCGCGCCGGAATTGCCTGCGCGTTTGTCCATATCGAGCATTTTGAAGATTACCTTGAAACACTGCATATATTCACACAGATTACCGGAAGAGAAGACTTATACGAGCAGAACGGTCTTGCTGTGGGGCGGGAAGTGGCGCAAATTCTTGAGCGGGACAGAGGGGAGCAAGTGCCTGCAGTGTTGTTTCTGCGGGCTTATTCCAGCGGAGCGGATGCAAAAGGGGAAGACAGTATGGTCGGCAGAATGCTGCAAGATTTGGGTGCGGAAAATATTGTGGACAGGCATCCGTCGTTGTTGGAAAATCTCAGCGTTGAAGAGATTATACTGGCGGATCCGGATTATATATTTGTCTCCATTATGGGCAGCGACAGCGAGGCGGCAATAGAAGCGCTGAACGAGAGGTTGTGGTCGAACAAGGCTTTTGACGAGCTGCGCGCTTTGCGCGAAGAAGGGCGCTACATCGTTTTGGATAAATCTCTTTTTCATTATAAACCAAATGCAAGGTGGGCGCAGGCCTATGAGTTCTTATACGAAACGTTGTATGACGAAGAGTAAAAAGACAACGGCCTGTTGGCTGGCGGGGTTGGCTGTTGCGCTGTGTGTGCTGTTTGTCGTC
>CALGIV010000102.1 GCA_937914785.1 uncultured Eubacteriaceae bacterium
ATATCGCGATGTTGATAACGCTTAAGCCCAACAACTGAAAGAATCCACTGCGCGCATACGTTGCATAATCGAAGTCCGCCGGCAGACCGGCACTCATACCCGTAAACAGATACGTGAACTGGAACGCACAGAAGACAAGATACACCGCTGTCAACACGGTCAGCACAATTTTTATCTGCGTCATCAGTGACGGGCGTTTCTCTTTCTCCGTCATCACAACGGCCGCCTGCGCATTCCGATTCAACGTCAATCTGCCTTCAAGCGCCAATCGAATAAACCCATAAGCGTATGGTGCGACGAGCACAAACCAAAACAGGATCATCGCGATATCGGAAAAATCGATGTCGATCCACTCCGTCCACCGCGACAATACGGCCTCAAACGCCATATCGGCTTTGAGCATCAGCGGAACGATGATGAACAGCAACAAAATACTGATCAAAATACCCGCAACGACTGTTTTCGCCTTGCCATCAGTGCGCTTAAAAGCAAACAGGCTTGAAAATAAATTTTTAAAGAAGCGCCCCCAGTAGGCAAACGGCATAAAGAGCTGGCCACAGACTTTAGCCAGCCTCAGCGGATAAGCCAGGCTGATTAAAACCGTAAGCACAAACAGTAAGGGGATGACGATAAAGTTGGTCACACGATAGAACGTCATCATACTCAACGCATAACGCGCTGCATAAAGCATATTGACCCCACATAATGCACAATAAATGCCCGCTTTAAACCCTTCGGTTTTACAGAGCATAAAAAACGTCATTATAAAGATTGCCGCCATAAAAACAGGATAATTTATGCCCAGCCGGTAAGTACCGTGAAAGGCGATATTGAAGAAAACGCCGACTACAACAGAGAGCGCGATCAATAAACGATGCTTTTTAGTATGATCTTCGATAAAAAACATAAGCCTACTCCTCCACATATTCCAAGATATCGCCGGGCTGACAGTCCAGCTCCCGGCAAATAGCCTCCAGCGTTGAAAAACGAACCGCCCGCGCTTTATTATTCTTTAAAATCGACAGGTTGGCATTCGTAATTCCGATGCGCTCGCTGAGCTCATTTAAGCTGGTTTTCCGCTTTGCCATCATCACGTCCAGATTGATTATAATCGCCATAACCGCCACCTATATCGTCAAATCGTTGTCTTCTTTGTACTCGACGGCTTTTCGAAATACCTCGCTTAAAACGAGGCTGAACAAGCCCGCTACAAAGAACACAAACACGATGCACATCGTCATCAGACTGTTGTCAATAAATATTTTTATTCCGGAGACAATAAAGATACCGGTGGCAAAATAAAACACCCGTTTTAGTGCCATTACATTCCGCCAAACAAAAGGATCCGCCTTGCTCAGCGATGTAAAAATCACACGAAGTTCATTTAAGATCCCCAGTAGACAAGCACCGCAGCAGTATAGTATAATAAGATAAAATGTATACAAATCCAGGCGGGATTGGAAGTAGATCAGCACGTGTTTTAACGTTAGGGGCAACGTTGCCAGAATAACCACCCCGCCAATCATTGCAAGAACGATCAATACATTGATAACAGAAGACAGCGACCGTTTGCCAAAATATTTCATAATCATCACCTCAACGTGGAGTATAGCGCAAATCGAATCGAATGTCAATAATTATTTATCGTTTATCGATATATCAATGCTCGTTTTTCAGGAGAGAATTATGGAAAATCTACTGCAACTTCAAAACGGCTCCGACATACGCGGCGTTGCAATGGATACGGAAGGCCAAAGCATCACTTTATCCGAAGAAGCTGCTTATGCCATTGCCTATTCCTTTGCACAGTACATTCTCAGCCGGTATAACCCAACCCCTGTCCCCATCGCCGTCGTCGGCTGCGACAGCAGGCTGACCGGCGACAGGCTGAAAGCCGTTGTCCTGCAGGCTTTTGCCAGCGCAGGCTTTACTGCTTACGACGCTTCGCTGACCTCGACACCCGCAATCTTCATGTCGACAATTTTCGATGAAATCAAGGCAGATTGCGGCATTATGATCACGGCCAGCCACTTGCCTTACGACCGCAATGGGATGAAATTCTTCACCAAAGACGGCGGCATGGATAAACAAATCTTAAAGAATATCCTTTTAAATGCGGAAGAGCTCCCGATTCCGCAGGCAACGTATGAATTTAAGCCGGTCGCACTGACCGACATCTACAGCCGCTATCTCGTCGAGATTATTCGCGAAAAAACAGGCCGGCAAGAGCCTTTTGCCGGCAAAAAAATTATCGTCGATGCCGGCAATGGCTCCGGTGGCTTTTTTGCAGACAACGTGCTCGTCCCATTGGGTGCTGATACCACGGGCAGTATTTTTTTAGAGCCTGACGGCTACTTTCCGAATCACATCCCCAATCCGGAAAATGCCGCAGTTATGCAGGAATTTTCACAGCGTGTCGTAGATGAAGAGGCCGATCTCGGCATCATCTTCGATACCGACGTCGACCGCGCTGCCGTGGCCGATAAAACCGGCCGCGCCATTTCGCGCAACGCGCTCGTCGCCCTGATGTCCGCCATCGTACTGGCCGACTACCCCGGCGCCTGTATCGTAACCGATTCTGTGACCTCTTCTTCGCTGACAACGTTTATCGAGCGTCTTGGCGGAACGCACCACCGCTATAAACGCGGCTACAAAAACGTCATCGACGAAGCCATCCGCTTAAATGAACTCGGCACGCTCTCGCCGCTGGCCATTGAGACAAGCGGCCACTGCGCGCTCATAGAGAATCATTTTTTAGACGACGGCGCTTACATGGCCGTAAAAATCTTGATTTTGTTCGCGCAACTGGCTCAGGAGGGCAAGGTGCTCTCCGATATTATCTGCGACTTAAAGGAACCCGCCGAAGCCCTTGAACTGCGCTTAAACATCTTATGCGATGATTTTAAGACTTACGGCAGCGAGATGCTCGGCAAGTTTGAAAGTTATGCGATGAGCAAAATGGGCTGGTCTGTCGTCTCGCCGAACTACGAAGGCGTGCGCATTGAAGCCGACGGCTATAACGGCGGCGGCTGGGCGTTGATGCGCCTGTCGTTACACGATCCGGTAATCGCCATCAACATCGAATCCGACCGAACCGGCGGGGCCGCGATTATCAAACAAGAGATAGTAACCTTTCTAAAAGATTTTGAACATATACAATAAACTCTCAAGGAGTGTGAATGATGAACTTTACAGTAAACAACGAAGTATTTGACGTCATCGACGACTTTTGCGTCGGCGTCGTTGTGGCATATCAGGTCGATAATATGCAGCCAAAACAGGAAATCTACAACATGCTCATAGAAGAAATGGAAAAGACTTACGATGCCATTTCGGACTTAAACTTAAAAGACCACCCGCTCATCTTTCCCTACCGCGTGGCGATGGATGCCTTTGGCATCAATCCGAACAAGTTCCCCTGTTCTATTGAAGCAATGCTCAAACGCATCCAAAAGGGCGGGGCGATTCCCTCGATTAACCCGATAGTCGATTTAAACAATTTGATTTCCGTGCGTTATTTTCTGCCGATGGGCTCGCACGATATCGATGCACTTACCGGCGAATGCAGCATTCGCCTTTCCTCAGAAGGCGATATATTCTTACCGCTCGGCGATACTACAGAAGAGGTTCTGCCGGCAGGGGAGCTGGTGTACGCCGACGCACAGCGCATCCGCACGCGCCGATGGATCTGGCGGCAAAGCGAAATCGGCAAAATCACACAAGAAAGCAAGACGATCTTTTTTCCAATCGACGGTTTCTTAAGCGTCAATGAAACGAGTGTGCGTGCCGCACAGGAAGATCTGGCCGAGCTGCTGCAACAATTCTTCGATTGCAAAATTCATCTGGATTTTATCGATAAATCTCATCCTTCAACGACGATTTTACCGTAAAGAATCGAATTATAAACATATAACCTTAAAAAGCAAAGTTATCCACAAGAAAGTTCAATAATTGTGGATAACTTTTTTATTTTCATCAAAATATCATTCTTTCGGCCGGAATATTGACCTAAAACGTCAAGTTATCCACAAGTGCCAAAATACGCTCTTTAAAAGATTTTCGTATAAAATACCCTCATTGGTGCATATAAGATTTTATGTCCTTATATAAATTATCAAGGAGGTGTGTTTTATGAAGTATCACTACATCAAGGGAAAAAACAACAAACAATGTGGTATACATTTTCATAACGATGCAAACAATAATTGTACGAGTCTTCATTTATTATTTTTAAACATGCCAAGAGCGGAATACGGCATTGACGCCGCAAAGGAACATGACAGAAAAAATATTCTGATTTTTAATAACCACAATAGCAACCACTATCGATTCAAGATTGATAACCAACGATTGTACGGTTATGATAGGCTTTTCATTTACGACATCAATCGCTCTGCCGACATCTTGTTTGAATACGACCTGTCTGCACTTGACTATTTAGCACAAGAGCCGCCAACACTTAAAAATCTACAGCCGCAAAAGGATGCTCCGCCAAGTGACGATAAAATAAAATTGTCAAACAACAAACCCTCACGACTTTATCAGGAAAAAGATGCAGCCGCGCTTGAAGAAGAAATCGAAGAAAACAACGTGCAGGCTGCCGCACAAAAACACCATGAGCCGTTGCCACCCAATCCATTGAAGCAGAAAATAAGCGAGAAGGTACCCGAAGAAAAGCCCAAACCGGCAGAAGGGAACCAACGCTTTATCATTCGCCGCGACAACCAGCGAAAGCAGGTCGTCATAAAGGAACAGGAAGAAGTCAGTGAACTGAACCGCAAATTTGAAGAAGCCAAAAGGAAACCGGCTAAAGAACAACCTCCGGCCGGGCAGCTTTTAACCAAGGCATTGTTTGAACGCTATTTCAAACCGGTTTCTCCGTTTGTGCCGCCACTTAAGAATCATCAGTGGTTTGCTCCCATCGATGACGATGAGCAATATCTCGTTCAATTTTACGACAATGTGGTCGATTACGAAACGCTTTACTTCAGCGCAAACCGCATCAAAGACGAAGAACATCCCGCCCGCATCATCGGCTTTTACTCGAGCAATCACCGACGTGTCGAGATCGACTACACCGTCTTCGGGGTACTCGGCGAATTCAAACCGGCGCATCAACCCGTGCGCGGGCTGACCGGATACGTCTACTGGCAATGCCTCTACGAAGGCAGCACACTGGGCTATTGGGTATTATATCTTGAAAACAAAAGCGGAAAAATCATTGTGCCCGCAAACAAAAAAAATGATAAAAATATGCCTGTGTAACGCTATAAAACACCTGTTTTGAAAATTATTCTATTATAAATTTTACTCCTCTTCAAATAATAAGTCTGAGGAGGAGTGACAATGAAAAAAATAATCATCGCTACGATGCTCGTTGCGTGTATGTTGTTTACTCTTGGATGCTCATCAAGCGGCAATCCGAAATTCTACAGCCTACGCATAAAAGAAGAAGTTGAAGACTTTAATTTATCCAACAATCTGGAAGATTATAATTTATCGACAGAGGATATTCCGAAAGGTACAGATCCGCTCACCGAAAAACAAGGTGAGATGCTGGATGCCAGAGCTGCGGTAGAAAAACATTTTAAAAACCGGACCGACATTGGGGAGTATGAACTTCACCACACCGGCAACGAAGTGCATTTCTGGGCAGTAACTAAAAACGGTGAAGAACTCGCGGAAGACGTCGCAGAGAAGATCAAGACGGAAGTCGCAAAACTGGGTAACAATATCAAAAATGTCTTCTACCATCCGGACCGAACCAAACTGCGCTCAACAAAGACGGGCGAATAACAAAAAAAGGCAGCACAACTGCCTTTTTTCAATGGCTATTTTATTGTATAATTATTATATGAAAAAAATTCCTTTAACAAAAGAAACCAGAGCCGTCTTAACAATACTCAACGATCACGGATATGAAGCTTATCTTGTCGGCGGCAGCGTGCGCGACGCCGTTATGGGGCTGCCACAGGGTGATTTGGACATTGCAACAAGCGCAACACCGGCAGACGTTCAGCAACTGTTCGGCCATACCGTGCCGACCGGCATTGCATACGGTACGGTAACGGTGTTCTTCGACGACGTTTCGTTTCAAATCACCACGTTCCGAAGCGACGGAACGTATTCCGACGGACGCCATCCCGACGATATCACCTATACCCGCAGCTTTCAGGCAGACTTGTTGCGCCGCGATTTTACGATGAACGCGCTGGCCTGCGGCACCGACGGTATCGTCGTCGATCTTGTCGGCGGGCTTGATGATATTCAAAACCGGCTCGTGCGTTGTGTAGGCGAAGCCAAAAAACGCTTTGAAGAAGACCAGCTGCGCAAGCTGCGGGCCATCCGATTTATGGCAACGTTAAATTTTCAATTAGAGGAATATACCCAAAACGCCATCCTTGAAAATCCATCGCTTTCCTCTTTGAGCAAAGAGCGCATTCAATCGGAATTGAATAAAATTCTGGTGAGTGACGGCGCGGGACGAGCATTTTATTTTATGCATAATTCCGCTGTTTTATCAGCAATTTCGCCAATTTTTTCCATTTTTTCAACAGAATCTTACCCGCACAGCTCCGCAAAAGACACGCTGCAATATCTGGTCGACGTTATGAATATATGCCCAAAAATGTTGCCTCTTCGCTTGGCCGGATTGTTAATTCAGCCTTGTCAGAAAACTCAAAACAGCGCCGAAGGCGATGCTCTTTTCAGTCGCGTTGAATACTTTTTGTACGAACACAAATATCCAAACGATGTTATCAAACGCGTAATGTTATTACTACGGACTTGTACTGACACCACCCGCAGAGACGACGCTTCTTTAAAAGCAATGATGGATCGATATTCGGCAGATGAGATCGAAGCCATCTTCACCTTTCAGCACTGTCACGCCCGCGCTTCTCTGGCCAAGCCGATATCCACCTTAAACGACATTGATGCAAACATTAAAGCAGTAGCGCGCATTATAGCTACCGGCGAGCCGTACAAACGCAGACATTTGGCTATTTCATCGCAAACACTGCTCGATACCGGTCTTGTACCCCATCAGCTGGGCAGTGTTTACGAAATGCTTTTATCCCACGTTTGGCGCCACCCGGAAGAGAACAATGAAGAAAAATTATTAACCTACCTCAAACAAAATATGTCCCGCGTGAAAGGCGGTAAAAAATGAGCCAAAATCCCACCAAACTATCTTATATTAAAAAAACCGTGAAAGAATATGACTTTTATTTTAAAAAGGAACTTGGCCAGAACTTTATCACAGACGAAAATATCGTCAGGAAAATTTTATCGCGTTCCGGCATTGCAGAGGACGACTGCGTGCTGGAAATCGGGCCGGGCCTCGGCGCACTGACATACAGTCTCATCCAGCAATGTAACAAAGCTGTTGCCATTGAAAAAGACAGTATTTTACATGCTATTTTAAAGAATAACTTTGCCGGATGCGGTAATTTGACACTACTGAATGAGGACGTGCTGAAATTCGACTTTTCCACGCTGCCGGCCTTGCTTGAGACCGACCAACCCATCAAAGTGATTTCAAACCTGCCTTACAGCATCACGAGTGCC
>CALGIV010000103.1 GCA_937914785.1 uncultured Eubacteriaceae bacterium
TGAAACAGCTCGATTTCCGCCTGTGGGGTATTCTTTAGCGCGCAGGCAATTTCTTCTTTGGAGACAATGATATCTTCCACCGTTGCGTCGTCGAATTTTTGAGCATATGCCCGTAATGCGTCGTCGCCGTCTTCTTTGACGGTATCGATAATCTCTTCGACGGCAGCGCTGACAGTTGAAAGCTTGTCTTCACCGGCTAAGCGCACTTTTTCTATTTCCTGAAAAATATTATCGGAGGAAATGTTGACCATTTTCATTCGGCGCCACCGCCTGTCAGTTTGTCCATCAGGGTTTTAATTTCCGCGTAGCGTGTTTTTAGGCTGACTTTATTTGCGATAAAGCAGGCGCTGATATCCATAAATTCTTCGATGGCGATCAGGCCGTTTTCTTTTAAGGTTTTACCTGTCTGGCGGATGTCGACGATGGCGTCCGCCATATTGAGGATTGGGGCCAGTTCCAACGCACCGCTTAAGTGAATGATTTTAACTTCTTTGTTCTGTTTATCAAAATACTCCTGTGTGATGCGGGGGTATTTGGTCGCAACGGTTAAAAAGCGTTTGTCTGTAATGTCATCGCCCTCTTTAACGGCGAGGATCATTTCACATTTGGAAGCATCCAGGCGCATAAGCGGGTAGATGTCGGCCTCATTTTCTTTTAAGATATCAAGCCCGGCAATACCGCAGTCGGCGGCACCGGATTCAACATAGATGGGTGTATCAATGGGCTTGACGAGAATTAATTCGATTTGCTTATCTTTATCGCGCATGAGCAGTTTTCGCGTGTGCGCGTAGTCTGTAAAGACAATGCCGGCTTTTTCAAACAAGTTGACGACGGCGTCAGCCGTCCGGCCTTTTGCTACTGCAAGCCTTAACATAGGATGCCTCCTTCGCCGGAGAGAATCTTCTCAACGGTGGTGTTATACTCTCCGTTTTCGTCGATTACTTTAACGGCCTTGTCACAAACGATAAGGGCCGGCATACCAGTTCTGGGCTCAGAGAGAATGCTGCGTATATTTCTCTTGTGCAATTCATTGCACAAGACAGCAGCGGCGTAGTAATCCTCTCCGCTGACGCAGACGGCGGGTTTATATGCCGGGGCAGCCTGGCGTTTTAATAAAATATCCAGTATGGCGTCGATATTGTGGCCGAAGCCGCAGGCGTATGGCAGATCGGCAAATTGCCTGGCTAATGTGTCGTAGCGGCCGCCGCTGATAATATTTTCTCCGTAGCCGGAAACATACCCTTTAAAAATCATGCCTGTATAGTAGTTCATCGGATTGCTGAACCCCAGATCCAGACGGACGTAAGGGTGGCTTCCCACGGCTTTCAGGCCGTCGTAGATAGCTTGAATCTGTTGAAGGTTTTCCTCCATTTTTGCATTGATACAAACGTCATACGCTTTAGCCATCGTGGCGTCGTATTCACCGAAAAGCATCGCGATATCGCAAAGCTGACGAATATTTTTTTTGCTTGTGCCGCGTGCGCTCAGTTCCTCCTCCAGTGCGATGAGGTTTTTATTGTCCACGAGGCCGTGATAGTGCGAAATCTCGCGAAATTCCCGAATGCCGATCTCTTTTAAGAAAGTGTGTACAAATTTCGAGTGGCCGATATCGATATGGATATTTTCAATGTCGAGCACGCGCAGGCTTTCGATAGCCAGATTGATGACTTCGATGTCGGCGTAAGGAGCAGGAGAGCCGAACAGTTCGCAGCCTGCCTGCAGTGTATCGTTTTTTTCAAAGTCGTTGTCACGAAAGCGAAAGATGTTGGTGATGTAGTAACAGCGTTCGATCTTTTCTTCGAAAGTTTCGACTGTTTTTAAAACGTGGAATGTCGCATCGGGCCGCAGCACGAGAATATTGCCTGCGCGGTCGATGAGCTTGAGCAATGTATTTTCATCAACGGCGCGGTACCGCTTGAACTTTTCATACGCTTCAAAGAGCGGCAGGGTGATCTCGTCATACCCATAACAATCGAACAGCGCGTTGAATTTATCTTTTATATACTTAAAAAGGATTTGATTTTCTTTTTGTTGATAGTTCATCTTTTGCCTGCCTTCGTCAAGATTTTATATAAGATATAATTATACAGTAAAAGAGAATATTTTTAAATGATTTTTAAAGTTTTCTGTATAAAAATAAAAATATAGAAGCCAAATGTACGGTTTTCAGGTATAATATAGGCGTTATTTCACCAAACAAGATAAAAGGAGGTTAAAATGAATGCTTCTGCAGCGGTGTTGATCAATCATCAGACCGCCCTGAAAGCCGTGCTGCGTGCGCTGAGCAAACATGGCGTTGCAGGCGTTGGCTATACGAATAGCAGTTTGCTTCTGCGTGCCGTTGCGGGCAGACATTTTGACTTGATTTTTGTCGATTACGAAGTAAAAGGGATTGGCCTTGAAAATCTGCTTGCGATCATCAGGGAGAGCCAACCGGCTTCGAAAACGATCCTTTACTCTGCTGCGCGCGATGAGGTCTTAGCTTACATTGAAAAAGGATATGTGTTCGGATTCTTTTCAAACCCGAACAATTCTTTTGAAATCGAGCAGTTAATTTTAATCGCGCTGAAAGAAATTGAAAACCAAAAACGCCTTGAAAGTGAGCTTGAGCGTATACGGCGGCGCCTAAAGGCGGGTAGCGATATTGAAAAAGCAAAGGAAGTGTTGGCACTTCAAAAGGGCATCAGCCTTCAAAGGGCTTATGAGGCGATGCGCAGGGCGAGTATGGATGCCGCTTTGCCGCTTGAAGAGGTTGCGCGCCGCATTTTAAGGAAAGGACAGGAAAAGTAATTATGGCTAATCTGTATTTTCGATATTCCAGTATGAACGCCGGGAAATCGACGGAAATTATAAAAATCGCACACAATTATGAAGAGCAGGGCAAGGATGTATTGATCTTTGCGCCAAAACTTGACGACCGTTACGAGACGGGATTCGTCGTCAGCAAAATCGGTTTAAAGAAAGAGGCGAAGATGTTCGATGAGCAGACCAAGATCCGCGATATTGTGCAGGCGTATGAGAAGAAGCTGTTCTGCATTCTTGTCGACGAAGGACAGTTTTTGACGAAAGAACAGGTCGAGGATCTGACGCAGATCGTCGATTATATGGACATCCCCGTCATCGTCTACGGATTGAAAAACGATTTTCAAAACAACCTGTTTGAAGGCAGTGAAGCGTTGTTGGTCTATGCGGATAAAATCGAGGAAGTCAAGACGGTGTGCATGTTCTGCAACCGCAAGGCGACGATGAATTTAAGGGTGATCGACGGAGAGCCTGTCTACAACGGTACACAGATCCATATCGGCGGCAGCGAGAGTTATATTCCCGTGTGCCGGAAGTGCTACGGCAATCCATCTGTCGAATACCTGAGGAGAGACGATGGCAAAAATCGCACTTGAGTTATCCGGCCCGATCAGCTTAAAACATACCTTTGAAAATGGCCAGTGCTTCCGCTGGCATGCACGGCCGGACGGCAGCTATCGCGGCGTCGTGCGCGGAGGTGTCTACGATGTCTACGCCGAAGCCAACACGCTTTATATCGACAATGCGCGTGAGGATGAGC
>CALGIV010000104.1 GCA_937914785.1 uncultured Eubacteriaceae bacterium
CTGTTTGAGCAGCTGTATCCCCCGTTGAATTCTAACCAGCCGTGGGGTTTTGTGCGCTTTTCACCTGCAGGAAAAGCGCAAAGGAATCGGAAGTACAAAACATAGAAGAAGAAACTGATAATACGTTTATCTCTGGCATAGTAGATCGGTTTTAAAGGCAAAACTTTGGCTCAGCCCCAGTTGTTAATCTTATCGATCAAATAATTGTATCTCATCCTTGTTTATTCATTCAATAATTCGCGCTTTTTCATAGCCGGTTTTTTCAAGTATGCTTCTGACGCTATTAGTTGCGTCAAGTGTTATCGCTCGAATGCTTGTTTTCTGGCAATAGCTCAATATATCATATAGAGATAAAAAACTGATAGTTTACGATGGATCATTTTGCAATAGCTCTTTAGAGAGTCTTTTTACTTCTGCTTTATAGACTTCGACGCCGGGTTGGTCAAAGGGATTGACGCCGGTCAGCAGGCAGCTGACCGCACAGGCCTTTTCGAAAAAATAGGCGGCGTAACCAAAAGCATATTCATTTATTTCATCAAAATAAAATGTGCAGATGGGCGTTGAATTGTCGGCGCGCGCCTTTTTCACTGCGCGGCAGACAATGTCGTTTTGGATGTCGAAAGGGTGTGCATGATCTTTAGGCCGGACAGAAAAAATGCTTTCAAAAAAACCAGGGCGGCCCTGTTGCAGAAACTGGCCCATCGCGTGTAAGTCGCGCGTGTATAACAGCGAAGTAGGGTAGATGCCTTTCTGGTCCTTGCCTTCGCTTTCTCCGAAGAGTTGCTTGAGCCATTCCAGGAAGGAGGAAAAGCGTGGTTCAAAGGCAGAAAATATTTCGATATGTTTTTCTAATCGTTCTTCTGCAATGCGCCTTAAGACGGCATACTTCAAACAGTCGTTGTCGTTGAGAGAAGAGCTGCCGAATGCGTCGATGGCTGCTTGGGCCCCTGCAATTATCTTATTAATATCGTAACCGGCGACCGCGGCGGGGAGCAGGCCGACGCTCGTCAGTACGCTGTAGCGTCCGCCGATGTTTTTATCGAGCGCAAAGGTCGTATAACCCTCCTCTTCGGCCTCGCGGCGCAGCAAGCCGTCCATCTCGTCGGTGACGACGTAGATGTGTTCGGCATATCTGGCGCCGTATCGTTCTTTTAGCAGCGTTTTAAAATAGGTGAAAGTCATCGCAGTTTCCATCGTTGTGCCGGATTTCGATACGACGCAGATGGTAAAATCTTTGTCGTGCAACGTTTCTTTCAGGGCACTATGATAGGCGCCGCTTAAGTTGAATCCGGCATAATAAAAGTCAATATTTTTATTTGCGTTATGGTTGTCTAAAAGCTCGATGCAGGCGCGTGCACCGATATAAGAGCCGCCGATGCCGATTAAGACGAAAGCATCGTTTTTGTCTCTGATCTGTGCTGCTGTTTCTGTGATGCGGCTTAATTCTTCTTCGGAAATGCGGGCGGGATGCTGAAGCCAGCCTGTCATCGGCATCTTTTCGCCGGTAAGGGTTTGATGCGCGGCGCGCGTTTGGGCTTCATAATGATCGATCAAATTTAGCGTATCCGGTGGAAAATTGTATTGAAAAGAAAACAAAGCGTCATCCTCCAAGTAATCATACAGATAAAATTCGCGTTATTTCTACGGCCTCATCGCATAAGATTATATGTTAGATACGATACATAAAAATGTCGGCAAATTTTGTTGGTTTGAGGTAGATATAATGAAATATGACGATTTGATCTTTGGTACAGCGGGCATTCGCAGTCAGATGGGAAGTAAAAAGGGGATGTTGAACGTCGAGGCGATTCGTGCGATTGCGTTTGCTCACGCGAAGATGCTTAAAAGTAAAGGCATATGTGGCCGGGCGGCTGTCTGCTATGACAGCAGGAATAACTCTGCTCTATTTGCAAAAGAAGCAGCGATGGTGCTTGCGGGATGTGGATTTGAAGTGTACTTGTCGAAAGAAGCTGCACCGACGCCCTTTTTATCGTTTGTTATTCGCCGGATGGAGTGCTGCACGGGCGTAAATATCACGGCATCGCACAATACGGCGGAATACAACGGCTATAAAGTTTACGGCGCGAACGGTGCACAGATGGGGGCGGAAGAGTCGGTGCTTATTCAAGAGAATTTATGCCGGCTTGATGTTGTAGAAACCGCGTCAGCGTGGCCGGTAAAAGAAATCCCGCATACGCTTCTCGAAGAATACACAGATAGTGTTGTTTCGTCTTCGTCTGAAATCGCCGTAGATTACAGTCGAATAAATGTGGTGTATACGCCACATTTATACGCCGCTGCATGGCACGGGGGGAGATATTATGCGATGTGTGCTCAATCGTGTAGGCGTTGAAGCGCAATACGTGACGGAACAGATGGCGCCCGACGGCGATTTTCCGACGGTGAGCAAGCCCAATCCTGAAGAGGAGGCAATCTTCAAGCTGGCCAAAGAAAATGCCGAAAGAGCGGATTTATTATTGGCGACGGACCCAGACGCCGACAGGCTGGGCGTTATGGTGCGCCATCAGGGTTGTTGGTTTATGCTGAGCGGGAACCAGACCGGACTGATTCTGCTCTATTTTTTAGCGGATTATTACCGCAAGGCAAATATTCCGCTGGGAGGTAAGTATATCGTCAAGTCTGTCGTATCTACGTCACTGGCTGAGCGAATTTGTGACGATTACGGAATTGAGTGTATTGATGTGCCCGTCGGATTCCGCTATATCGGTGCGATGATCGATAAAGATGAAAAGAACTTTTTATTTGGTTTTGAAGAAAGCTGTGGCTATTTAAAAGGGACGCATGTGCGTGATAAAGACGGTATTGAAGCCGCATTACTCGTTTTAAAAGCTGCCGCATATTATAAAGAAAAAAACAGAACACTGATAGATGTATTAAACAATATCTATGATAAATACGGATATGTGTCCGATTTGATGCGTACGATACATCTTGAAAAAGAGGAGTGCGCGCGGCGGATGTCCTTTCTGCGTGCGGCAGACCCTGTTCAATTCGGCGCATTAGCCGTTATGGGGATGGAAGACTTCAAAGACCGCCAGGATGGATTAAGCGCCGATATCATCAAGATTACGACGCCCAAAGCACAGGTGATTTTTCGTCCGTCGGGAACAGAACCTAAAATGAAGATCTATGCATCAGCCAAAGAAAAAAATTACACAGATGCAAGAAAGATTGCCGAAGAGGCAGCGCAGGCTGCGGTGGACTTGCTGGTATAAACGTTTGCAATAGGACAAAGTGTGGTTGATTTATACCACAAAATTGTCAATTTGGGGCAAAATATAAAAAACCTCTTTTTATTATTTATAAAATACGCTAAAGTATATTTGATTGACTAAAATGGGGGAATTGATGTGGATTACGATAAGATAGCGTGTGCAATGATTAAAAAAGCGGTTGAACGCGGTGTGGATGACATATTGGAAAATACAGAGCGTGGTATTCGAAACCTTGTGGATTTGGGCGTTTTGTTTTCGATTGGCAGATTTCAAAAGGATTTTGTTTTAAGTGCGCAACGGGAGTTGAGCAACTTAAAAAGCCCATATTACCAATTGATCAAGCGCGTTGTTCATGGCGTAGACAAAGATCAGCTTGTGACGTTTGGAATGAATTTGGGGTATTGCAGTTGGTCGGCTGGTGCCAAGAAGCTTTTCAGCGTTGAGAAGGAGGGCGGATTCAATATTCCGTGGGTTCTTTTCTTTAAACTGACCCTTCACGGGCAACATTTATTGCCGGATAAGGTCAAAGACATCATTGAGCAGGGCAAAGCGCTGGGCATCTATAGTTACACGTTTAGTGTATATGAAGAATATCCTTACTTAACAGAATTGATCGATGTGCTGGGTGAAGAGCCTGATTGTGCTTTTTGCCTGTTTTTAAATGCGAATTTAATCACGCAGAAGCTCATAGACCGCCTTGCAGAGATTAAAACGGTTTTTACCCTTATTCGGCTGGAAGAAGAAAGCAACGTAGCAAAAGCAGCGGCAATGTTGCTGAACAATAAGATGCTTTGCGGTGCCTATTCAAATTATGCGGATTTGGCACTGGATGCGATGCCATCGCTGCGCTGGGCGGAAGAGTTGGGTTTTTCCTTTATGGTTTTTGTACGTGATTCAGCATACCATTTAGCTGAATTGGAGAGTGAAAACAGCAGTATTCGTTATCAGCGCGAACATCTGGAGATTCCTGTATTTCCGATTGACTTTTATAAAGATGTGGCGCATATCGATCGCAATTTGTGTGACGATGCCTGTTTGGTGTCTATATATGGTGACGGATCGATGAAGTTTGTCAAGATGGAGACGCCGGAGATCATCGATAAACACAGTATTTATGACGACAGTTTGAAAAATATTTTTGCAGACGTTTTGAAGAAATAAGGTGCTAAAAACCTGTAAGGCTTTATAGATGCTCTGTTGGCATATTCCTTATACCTGTGGATTGGCAGTTGTTTCTTGATATGCCTGTTTTACGCTTTTTGCAATTTTAGAACATTATTTTCAAATGTTCTTCAGGCCGCTGAAAGCGGCTTTTTATTGTTATAAAATAAATGCTTGCAATGGACAAGGCCGGTATTTGAAATTTGGTCAGGCAGTCTGCAATTTTTTTGGTTTTACGGTTGCGCAGATTGCCTTTATAGGCTATACTGAGCATTATTGTAAATTAGGTATTACAATTAAAAAGTAAAATTGAGTAAGGTATATTTGTAAAAAGGAACGAGCGATGAAAAAAAATTTGCGCAAAATAAGCGCAGCGATTTTATACGGATTGTTTTATAGTGTGGGGCTGAATTTTTTTATCCGCGGTGCAGATATTTATTCCGGTGGCGTGACGGGGCTTTCGCAATTGATCAACACGTTCTTGCCAGTGCCGTTGTGGCTATTGGTGTTTTTGTTTAATGTGCCGCTCGTGCTGACTGCCTGGTTCAAGCTTGGCCGGAAGTTTACCCTCTTTACGCTGGTGGCGATTTTATCGTCAGTCCTTTTTTTAAGGATTATGCCACAAATTGTGTTGACAGACAATGTCTTGCTCTGTGCACTGTTTGGCGGAGCATTTAGCGGAATTGGGACGGGAATTTGTATGCGCGAAGGATTTAGTGCCGGCGGAACCGACATTGTTTTGCTCATCGTTCAGAAGACGACGGGCAAAACAGTTGGGGAAGTGGGAATGATTATCAACGGCATCATTGTCATACTGGCGGGGTTTTTGTTTGGCTGGGAAAAGGCGATGTTAAGCCTCGTGACGATCTTTGTGACGAACACGGTGATGAATCGTTTTTATTTGCAACAGTATAAGATGACGATGACAATTTTTACGAAGAAGCCGGAGGAAGTCCGAAAAATGCTGTTGGAAAGAAACCATCACGGCATTACAGTCATACCGAATGCTTACGGCGCTTATACGAATGAACCCGTCTGTATGCTGATCACGGTTGTCTCGCAATATGAATTGTTCTTTTTGAAAAAATGTATCGCGGAAGCGGATGAAGATGCGTTTGTCAACATACAGCCCACGAGCGAA
>CALGIV010000105.1 GCA_937914785.1 uncultured Eubacteriaceae bacterium
GATTGTGTTGATCGATGAGGTATCCGGCGGCAATATGCGCGTCTATAAAGAGGGGCATATTGTAAAACCGCTGGAACTTGTTCAACTGATCCTTGGGGATTAAGCGGGTATTGAAGCTTTGTAGTCGCAATATCTAAGATCGCCTGTGCGATGATGAATTAAGTATTAAACTATCGAATGCAAATGCATTCGATTTGTTTTTTTAGGAAAAAAGAACAAAGTTATTAAGTATAATGTCGTTTAAGAAGAGATAGTTGGCCTGTTTTTAAGTCATATCATTTTGGTATTGGAGCCGTATATGTTAGTCGCTCGTTTTCAGCGCGTACTTTTTTATTGCCTGAATTCTACAGCGTTGTCTGCCGGTCATTTCTAAAATAACCAAAATAATAATTGATTTATTGCTGCAAGTGGTGTATGATAAAAAATAACGAACATACGTTTGATTTTTTTGAGTGGAGGATTGCAGAGTGGACTTGTGCAACAGTATGCCGGAGGAGCAGAGGGGCAGCGTAGAAATGGACAGGCCGTTGACGAACGAAAGTCTGGCTTTGTTCATCAACGGCCTGGATCAGCATATATATGAAAATGCTATGATTTATCTTGTTTCTCTTGCAGATAGCGAATATAGTCCATAGCCGCTTTTCGACTGTCCTCAGGCAGCTCAAGCAAGAGTTTCAGCATTTCGCTTCTGTCGGGGTCTTTAAGAAGCTTGGCGGCACTCTCGTAATCAAGCGCTTCCTGCTCCTTCTCTTCGCTTTCGCCCATCAGCCAGGCCGGGTTGACGTCGTAGTATTTTGCCAGCAGCTCTATTGTCGGATGTGTTATTTTAGAGGTTGAACCGTTTTCCCAGCGCAGTACGGTGCTTTTGTGAACGCCGACCAGGTTTCCTATGTCTTCCAGTGTTTTTCCCTTGCTTTCCCGGCATTCTTTTAAGCGTTTGGCGATTAAAGTATGGTTTTTCATCGGATTCCTCTACTTGTTGTATGGTTACTCTAACTATACCACAAAATGCAACAAATGCAACATTTTAAGCATAATTATTGAAAAAAGTTGCGCCTGGTTATTGACAACGCAACGGGGGTATGCTAAGATTGGAATAGTTGCAAAATGCAACTGAATACATGGTTGTAGCACCGTAAACGTCGCATTATCTTTGAGGAATAAGGCGTTTTTTAAAATTAATGAAGAAGCGGCAAATTTTTTTGAAGATGTAGTTGCAAAATGCTACAAAAAAACGAAGGGGCGTGGCGTTCGTTGTACACAGGAGGTGAAAGTGGCATATAAGTATCGGTTTTATTTAAAAGAAGAAGGTGCGGTTGGGCAACGTGTGTGTCGTATGGGTGAGGGTGGTGCCTCAAGGCCGGCAAAGCCGTTCAAATCAGGCGGCATCGAATTGATCCACCATTGCCGGTATGCATTGGCAGAAATGTATGAATGGCTGTGGGCGGCGGTGTTTGCGTAGTTGAAGCGCGCGAGAGTCATCGACGAAGAGGGCGCTATTCGAGATTTTGGAATGATAATAACGCTTTGGGACGATGAGCTTCTATTGAAGCTGTGGTGATGGAAGAGGATAAAGCGGCGCTTGCTTAACAATGGTTTTGTGTTCAGCAATGCAGGTTAAGAACCGTCGACAATTTTTAATGAGAAGAGAGGAACAACATGCAGGTAAAAGACTATTTGGAACAAATACGCTGGCTGAACGGCAACATCCGTTCAAAGCTCGAACAGCGCGAGCAATTGTGCGCGATGATCTACAGTATGCCAATCCATGACATCAAAGAGGATTATATCCAGCAGAGCGCCGAGAAAGACCATATCGGCAGCGCGATGGCAAAGCTGGTCGATATGGAGCAGGAGCTGTCGCGGGAAATTGAGTTGCTTTGCGATTTGCGGGAGCAGGTAAACAGGCAGATCGATGCGATGAAAAGCGAACGCTATAAGCTGCTGCTGCGCCTGCGCTACTTAAATGGCTATACGTTTGAAGAAGTGGCCGACGAGATGAGCTATACTTACCGGTGGACGATTAAGATGCACAAAGAGGCGCTGCGTCAATTTGATGAAATGATCCGCAAAGAGGACGCAGCTGTTCATTGCAACGCATCCGATTGATAGGGTACAAATATCGTCGGCAGCAATCCATATTTTCGCATGACGGGCAAGAGGACCTTTGAAAGCATTGAAGTTCACATCTTCAGGCTGGTAAGATGTATGATGAAAAGATGTTAACATTAAAGTGAAATTTCACCTTCATTTTGAGCACAGAAAGCATCGCTAAAAACGAAAGAAAAGCGAGGACGAAAGAAAAGGATGAACAAGCATCAGGCAGTATACGATTTTGTCAGTGGTGCACCGCTGGCAAGCGACTGGTATTTTAATTTTGCTCCGATGCAGACGGGCGATAATATGGTGGCTGCGCTGAAAAGTGAACAGCCGGATGAGCAGTTTATCGACGGCAGCGGATACAAAGCGTATGACTTTACAATTGTGTTGTACCGCACGCCGGACAAAGGGGAAGGTTCTGCGATAGCCAATATTGCAGATCTTCAGGTTGCTCAATCGGTGATGGATTGGCTCCGCCTTCAGGATGAAGCGGGAAACTTTCCGGATTTCGGTGAAGATTGCATCGTAGAGCGAATCGAGATTTTAAACAATATGCCACAGGCGGCAGAGCTTAAGGAAGTACAGGTGGCACAATATACATTTTCCTGCCGCATCAAATACTTTGAATTATGAAAGGAAAAATCATGGAAAGATTAACAAAGAACCAAACTATTCCGTTTGTAAATATTGCAAAAGGAGGAGAAGAAGCAGACTATGCGAGGATCGGCAAATCGACGATTTTCGATCTCGTTCTGAATGCGAATGTCGTGTCTGCAAACTATATTGAAGACGAAATGCCGACAGATTCGGTCAACTTCTATAAGCCGACGCTGGCACAGGAGTTGGCGACGATTAAAGGTGATAAGGCGTTTGACTACTTTTACGAGATGCTCTATGAGCTGCCGTTGGGCGAGGAGCTGGTACACGACGTATTGCTCGTATTCGCAGGTAATAAAAGTGCTTCTGATGCAGCGCCGTCTTTCAACGCGTGGCTCGTGCCTGCGACGGTCGTTTTGAAGAACTTGAATACAGTAGACGAAAAAATCCTCTTTGACTTGAACTTCAGCGGCAATATCACAAAAGGAACAGCGACAGTCTCAGGCGGCGTACCGACGTTTACGCCTGTTGCGTAGAAAAAAGCAAGAACAGGGAATCGTGTAAGAACACGTTCCTTTTCCAACCTGATCCGGGCGCCGTTTGATGGCGTCCGGAAAGTGGCAAGACGAGGCAGCGGGCTGCCTGATAAAAAAAGAGAAGAATAGAGGTTTTAGTGATGGCTATATTTCAATATAATGACGTAGAACTTGAGATCAGCGGTGATGATTTGGATTTGATGGAACGCTATGAAGCGAACCTGGATTTATTGGAGCCCATATCGAACGTTTCGACGACGGCGCTTTCGCGCGTGATGATGCTGCGCAAATTCAACGAATGCCTGGGCGCATTCTTTGACGCCGTGCTTGGAGAGGGCACCTGGGATGAAATCTTTTGCGAAGGGCAAAAGCGTAGCGTAAAAGAGTTTATCCTCTGCTATAAGGAGTTGATTCGCTGCATCAATGATGAAAGCGAATTGTATGAAGTGATCGAGGAACTGAATAAGGGACTTGGCAATGATCAATCTGGCAAACTCGCCGCCGCCACAGGCGCTGACGATCTGTGATAAAATTTATCCGATCCGCTATGACTTTTTGACGTGGATTGACGTGTATGAGCTGCTCATCCGGCTGGATACGACGGACGCTAACGAGGAGGCGACAAAGAAGAATATCCAATTGATTCTCGAGATGGAGCGTCTCGTATTCGGTGAAGTGATCGATGCGCCCGCCGTGGCAGTCGTCAACGCAATCGCCGTGTTTTATGCCGGTTATCCGATGTATGAGGAGCGGCAGGGCGCAGCGGAGGGCGGTGGAGGGTTTGGACAGGACAGCCTGTTTTCCTTTCGGGAGGATTTGAACTACATCCTCCTTGCGATTCGCAACCAGAGCGGCATAGATTTAACTTATAAAGGGCAGGTGGATTTTCATTGGTGGCTATTTCTGTTGGAGTTTACGACATTGGAAGAGCATCATCATATCTGTAAAATTATGCAGTATCGCACTTATGAAGGCGATGATAAGCAGATGTTGAAGTTAAAGGCAAAGTATGCGCTGCCGCGGCGCTATACGGCAGAGGAGCAGCGCGTGCTTACAGAGTTCGACAGCGTGTTTTACAATACGTAAGGCTGCCTCGTAAACGTTGGGAATACCGCCTGGGCGGCACGGGAGGCTGTATTTGTCAATCTGCGCATTAAGCGCGTGATTTTATATAAACCTCGGATAAAAACACCTGATAACAGGTGTTTTTATCTTTGGTATCATAGAGTAGATTTAGTGGATAATGAATATAAGGTTTATGTTTCACAGTTGAAAGTAAAGGCAGATACTTTTTATTTAAAGAAATAAAAAAATAAAACGACCTATTTATGTTTTGCATAAGAAGGTTTTATATAGAAAGAGAGAGTATATATGGCAGAAAATATTAAGATAATTATTGAACTAGACGATAGTCAATTTAGAGAATCAATTACAGAACTTAGCAAAATTGCTAAACGAGAATTTGATGGAGTTGCTAAAGAAATTCTAAGTTCTGTTCGGGCAATAGAGGGGGTGACAGAGAAAACGAATGATTTCAAAGATGTGCTGAAAGACGTTGGCAGTAGTATTGCAAGTGCATTTATTGTTGATGTATTACCGCTTGATAATCTTTTTACGGCGCTTTGGTCATTAGGGCCTCGAGCTGTGACAGCGTTTGGCATTGCAGGTGTTGCTGTTTTGGGTTTTATAGGGGTGTTGATGAATTTAAAGGATGAGACAAGTGAAGTATCAGAAAACGTTGATAATCTGGTAAAGAAAGTTCAAGAATCGGAAGAAGCGCATAAGAGGCGCGTAAGTAGTATTAGGGATAGTGCAGCCGATGAAATCGCTCAAATTCTTTATATAGAAAATTTAACATCTGAGTTGGGCGGTTTAGTTGATGCGGAAGGTAAAGTTGCAGAAGCAAACCAAGGTCGCGCAAAATTCATCTTAAATCAATTGAATGGTGCATTGGGAACAGAATTGGAGCTCATTGATGGTCAAATTGTGGGTTATGAGCAGCTTGATGCTAGTGTAGAAGAGATGATTGAAACTAAAAAGAAAGAAGCATATCTCAACGCGGCGCAAGAAGAGTTAACAGCTCAAATAAGAGAGCAGATGACGATAAAAAGAGAAATGAAAGCGGTTGATGATGAGAGAAACGCTATTCTAGAAAAAATAAAAGAACTTGAAGCTAATAACGATGGTAGCGATGCGACCCTCGGTGCTATTACAACGTATAAAGAAAACTTGGAAAAACTTGATGAAACGTACGTTAATTTAGAAGAACGGCAAAGCAATACTTATCAGGCAATGGGTGAAATAGAAGCAGCAATGGTAGAAGGGTTTAATGGTAATATGGAAGGGATGATGGGGCAACTGGGTGGTGTCGATTCTGCTTATGGGCAGACAGCGGAAAGTGTTGGTCTGTCAAATGCAGCTATAGTTGACTCTGAAAATACGAAGGCCCAACGTGTTGCAGAAGCCCTCGATCAGCTTAAAAATGATTTGATATCGCATACTGACCTTGTTGGTTTGACGGCAGAGGAACAAGAAGGGATTTTAAGAGGACAGGTGAACTCTTCTATAGCCGATTATGAAATATTACGTGATGCGCTTGCAAGGAACGAAAAGGGTATTACAGAGGATATGGTAAATCAAGCCCGTGATCGTGCGATATCGGCGCAAAAAGAGTTTGAAGCAGTTGGCGGTCAAATGACAAGCGGTTTAACAGTTGGGATAGCTGCCGGAAAAGAGGCGGTTTACGGTGCAGGAGAAGCTTTAGGGGAAGAAGCGACTAAAGGAGTAAAAAACAAACTGGAAATCAATTCACCTTCAAGGGCTTTTAACAGTATCGGGCAAAACATTGCGGACTCTATGAGCGCAGGCGCGAGCAGCAAAAGCGCTTCGTTGATGCAGACGATGCGGGGACTTGCAAGCAATGCTCTATCGGCAGCCAAACAAGCCCTTGGCATCGCGTCTCCGTCAAAACTTTTCAGAGATGATATCGGTATTATGGTCAGCAAGGGGTTTGCTATCGGCATTGAGGACGGCACCGGTGATGTGACAGGGGCGATTGAAGAGCAATGCGAGGATATTCTCGGCACATACATACAGGATATGGACTTGCCCGCTTCGTTCTTTGACTTGGGCGAGATGTCGGCTGATCATTTTGTCAGCGGCTTTGGCAACAGGCTGAATATCGCACTGAATGTGGCGCGTAACGCGATGGCCGGTTTCACCGAACAGTTGGGCTTCAGTCAATCGCTGAATAACCGGATGAACGTCCGGTTTGAAGACGGGCAATTGAATCTGGTTTCGAATATTGATATGAATTTGAATGGAAGGCAGCTGGCCAGAGCGGTTAATGAAGAAAACCGCAAGATTAAGCTGCAATATGGGGTGTAAAAAATGTTATTAAAAGTGAATGATTATGACGTGACGAAGATTGTTTCGTATTCGGTTCTCGATGACGAACCGGTGATCAACAATACGGTTCGTATGGCGGACGGCAGCGTAAAAATTGTTATGGCGCCGTATCGGGATACGGCAATCTCTGTGACGCTCAGCGGGTTAACGCAGGCGGAGTTCAGCGCGTTTTGCGAGGTATTGGATGCGGATAATGAAAACTTGGTCGAGTATTACAGCGAAAAGGAAAACGGTGTAAAGACGGGCTGTTTTTATCTGGAGCCGTCGGAATATGCAATTTTGAAAAAAACGCCGCGTGTAAATTTATTGCAGGATTATTCGATCGTCTTTAAAAAACTGCGTGAGGTGAACTGATGGGCAGCGTAATTATCCAACAATCGAAGATTGTATTTACAGACATTGTCGACGGTGAAGTCGTCGAGATGGAGATTTTGCTTGATGACGATGTGCTGACGGACAGCTGTTATAACGAGCATAAGTTTATCGGTACAGCGGTGGCCAAACAGTTAGAGTTCAGCACCTGTAATACGCGGCCGTTTCTTGAAAATGAGTTTGTCTATTACCGCGGTGAGCGGCAGGGCGGTGTATGGACGTGGGAACGGATCGGTACGTTTTTCGTCACCGATGCGCAGGTTGACGATACGGCGGAAGTCGTGCGCATC
>CALGIV010000106.1 GCA_937914785.1 uncultured Eubacteriaceae bacterium
GCGTACAGAAACGAAAACTTCACCGTTATTTACTGCGATAACGGTGAAGTTTTCGTTTCTGTACGCTGCGTTCATCGTTTCCGCAAAGCCGATATTATAAGCATCACCGTCGCCCTGATAAGAGATACAAAGCGTATCCGGCATCAATCTTTTAATCGTTGTAAAGGATGCGCCGTTACGTCCGTGTGCGCCCGTCAGCCAGTCTGTTTCAAAGATGTTGCCCATACCGAGCAGAGAACAACAGCCTACGCCCTGACCGGCAATTACATTGTCGGCATATCCTAACTCTTCGATACATTCCGCGAGGATTCGCACGACGATGCCATGTCCGCAACCCGGACAGAATGCCGCGACGCCATTAAGCATTTTCGGAAATTGTTTTTTTGCCATTTAGAACACCTCCTTTACTTCGCCGGATTTGATCTTTTCAAAGTTTTCTTTGATGTAATCGAGTTTTGCAACACCAGGAGCGCAGCAAATGGCATAACAGGGGATATTATTTTTCATCTTTTTCTTTGAATACAAAGCGACGTCTTCAATAATCTGTCCGCTGTCATTCGTTTCCACTGAAATAAATCCTTTGACATTCGGATTGATTTCATCATAAGCATTTTCCGGGAACGGCCACAGAGAAATCGCACGGACCAAACCGACTTTTTCGCCGGCAGCGCGCATTTCTTCGACAAGTCCCATCACGACGCGGCCGGAAATGCCGTAAGAGAAGAAGACATATTCAGCATCTTCAAGGCCGATGCCTTCCCAACGCTGTTCATTTTCCTGAATTTTTAAGCGTTTTGCATGGTTTAATTGACCTTTATAAACCAAGTCGCCAGCTTGCGGTTCTCTTTTGTTTGAATATTTTCCGTTAAATCCCCAGTCGTAATAGGGTACTTCTTTCATTTCCGGATATTCGCACTGTTCCATCATCTGGCCTAAAGCACCTTCCGTCATAATAACGACGACATTGCGATACTTTTCCGATAAGTCAAATGCCAGGTATGTAAGATCACATGCTTCCTGAACGGTTGACGGGCATAGGACGATGTTTCTGTAGTCGCCGTTGCCGCCGCCTCTTGTTTCTCTTAAGTAGTCGGTTTGTCCGCTTTCGAGAGAGCCAAGCCCGTCGCCGTAACGTACGACGGAAATCATTACACAGGGATAGTTGGCGGCCGCCATATAGGAGACGCCTTCCTGTTTTAATGAAATACCGAGACCGGAAGAAGCTGTCAACACTCTTGCGCCGACGCTGGCCGCCCCATAAACCATATACATTGCGGCGAGCTCACTTTCCGCCTGAATATACTGCCTTCCGGCTTCTTCAGCGCGCCAAGACATATACTCCATAACTTCTGTAGACGGAGTAATTGGATAACCGCAATAAATATGCATACCGGCCCGAATTGCCGCTTCGCCCATTGCTTGATTGCCTTTTACCATATCAGCCATAACAATACCTCCTTTATTCCGTTATCTCAAATACGCCGTCCGGGCAGGTTGTGTAACACATCCCGCATGCGATGCACTTGGCATCATCTACGACAGCATATTTGAAACCGGAAGAATTGAAATCAGCTGAGAAGCTGATTGCTTGCTTGGGGCAATGCGCTTCGCAATACCCACATTGCTTGCATCTGTCTTTGTTTACATTGACTTTGCTCATGTAGTATCCTCCGTTTCTAATCCACTTTTAGATTTATATAAAAATTTATAAATTGTGGTCTGTTTAATGACTTAAAAAAGGTGTAGAAGAAGATGAATTCTCCCAATATAGCCTGTCTTAAAATATTGTATGCAGGCAATTTCAGATGTATTAATAAATATAGCATGATGTATACGTTTTTACAACCGAAAATAACAAAAAAAGGATGTTAGCTGTG
>CALGIV010000107.1 GCA_937914785.1 uncultured Eubacteriaceae bacterium
CGGAAGACCTCAATGCTTTTTTTGATGCGACTTTGAATAATGATATCTCCAAAGGTCTTTTTGTCGATAATATGCTTCTGGCATCCAGGGTGGAGCGAACGCAGTATTTCCCTTATGTTTTTGATATTTTATCGGAATCGGACAGGGGGCATCAGAGTTTCCTGCTCCCAGTCTATACGATAAGGGAGGGCGGGGTGTTTTACGATTCTATCGCCGTGTTTAAAGATGGCACATACGTTGGAAAACTGAGCAAAGACGAGATACAAGGTTCGATTTATATGTTGCACAACAGGACGATTTTTACGACAGAAATTTCGTTTATAGATGATGACGGAAAGCAGAAACAAATAGGCGGAAACATTAAGGTTAAAAACAAAGGCGTCAAAACCGATTTTATTGACGGCAGAATGTCATTTACGATCAAGTTGAAGGCGGAGCTGATTTTGGACTATACATCAGAAAATCACGTGATGACGGAAAAGGAAACGGATCAGGTCTTTGAGCAGGCAATAGAAGAAAAAATAGAAGCGGAATTATGGGCAACAATCAATGCAACGCGCAATATTTATCAGTGTGATTTTTTGGGTTTGGAGGATTATTTTTCCGCTTACAGTTATAAGGATTATCAGCAGATCGATTACGATGCATTGTTTGTTACAGCTGATTTTTATATCGAAGTAGAAGCAGAAACTATTTTAAATAAGGCGAAAGAAATGAATCAATCCAGAGGGTCGTTATGAACAAAACAATTAAAGAAATACAAGAACGTGTAGATGGCATTACCATTCGCCGTATTAACGGAAGAAAAAATATTTTTTATGTCCTGTTTATCGGTCAGCTTACCGATAAGGAGAGAATCAGCCGCGAAATTGTTATGCCGTTAAGCCTCGTTCAAAGGCGCATCAACATTGAGGATTTGGAAGGTGTTTTGTTTTCCGATTCATTGCATATTTACATGGAAACTGATGTTGAGAAGATTATTGATTACGTATTGAAAGCGCAGTGCGTTGTTCTTATTGAGGGTAAAAAGGGTTTTGGTGTGATTGATATTACTTTAATCATGCAACGTGCCGTTCAGGCGCCGGAAGTGGAAGGTTCTATCAAGTCTCCCAAAGACGCTTTTACGGAAAATATTGAAACGAATATTTCATTGTTACGTTATCGGATTAAAAATGAAAATCTTAAAATAGATAAGATAATATTAGGTGAGTACACCAAAACGGCTGCAATGGTCGTATATCTCGATAATATGGTCAACCAGGAGTACTTGAAAAAAATAAAAGAAATGCTCGATACGATCGATACAAGCAGTGTATTGGAATCGGGATATTTACAGAAGTATTTATCAAGTAAAAAAGGTATTTTCCCACAGGTTGGCGTAACGGAAAAAAGTGATAGTGCGGCGGCCAGTATCCTGGAAGGAAAAATCTGCATTGTCGTTGAGGGCAGTAATTTTGTGTTGCTTACGCCATATTCCATCGTTGATTTTTTAGATTCCAGTGACGATCATTACGAGCAGTTGGCCGGTGCTGTTTTTGCGAAATTCATCCGGTATTTTTCGGTTTGGATCACTCTTTTTGTACCGGGTATTTACCTTGCATTTGCATCTTTTCATACGGAAATGATTCCTGCAAGGTTCATCGTGGCCATCGCCGCATCACGTGTAGGCATTCCGTTATCGTTGCTTATGGAATTGATTATTATGAGCCTGGCAGTTGAAATTTTACGCGAGGCGAGTACGCGGATTCCAAACCAGATCGGCAATGCGATCAGCATCGTCGGCGCCATCGTCATCGGC
>CALGIV010000108.1 GCA_937914785.1 uncultured Eubacteriaceae bacterium
GTCTGTCGGAGATTATCGGCTTGATGCGTGAAAACAGAATTGAACCCAAGACGTTATGTTTCATCCATGCCAACAAAAATGAGAAATCCAACCTTGTCCTCATTCACGGTATAAAAGGAGGCGGCTGTTGGCTTGACGTCCTCCCGCCGATCTGCATCTATGATAAAAACGGCGGTTATACGGAACAAATTTACCAAATCTATCACGAAACCGTATAAATTATGGTATAATTGATTAAATTCATTATCGAGAGGATAACATGTCCTATACAGCGCTTTACCGTAAATACAGGCCTGCCACTTTTGCCGATATTGTCGGGCAGGAGCATATTACAAAAACACTGACGAATCAGATTAAAACCGGACGGATTTCGCATGCGTATCTGTTCAGCGGTATCCGCGGAACGGGGAAGACATCTTGTGCAAAAGTGCTGGCCAAAGCCTTGAACTGCACAGATGAGACATCTTTTGAACCCTGCGGCGTGTGTACGGCGTGTAAGGCTGCTGAAAACGATGCGCTTCCGGATATCGTTGAAATCGATGCGGCCTCCAACCGCGGCATTGAAGAAATTCGCGCGCTAAAGGAAAGTGTGAAGTATCAGCCGGCGCTTGGCAAGTATAAGGTCTATATCATTGACGAGGCGCACATGCTGACGACGGAGGCCTTTAACGCGCTGTTAAAAACGCTGGAAGAGCCGCCGGAATACGTCGTTTTTATCCTGGCGACGACGGAGGCGCATAAGTTGCCGCAGACGATCGTTTCGCGCACACAGCGGTTTGACTTCAGACGCCTTTCACTGGGCGACGTTACGGAGCATTTGAAAAGAATTGCTCAAAAGGAAGGCTTTGAGGCGCAGGAAGAGGCGTTGGTTCATATCGCGGCACTGTCTGAAGGGGCGATGCGGGATGCGCTGAGCATCTTGGATAAATGCGCTTCATACGCGGTGGGGGGGGCCATCACAGAAGAGACGGTCGACTTTATCACAGGCCGGGCAAATGATGGTGAGATTCTTCAAGCTGTTGAAGTTGCATTTAATGGTCATATACCCGAAATGCTGGATAAAATTCAAACTTTAACCGGCGCCGGACGGGATGCCGTCGTACTGCTGGAGTCTTTCATTACGGCGATGCGGGAGTTGTTGATTGTAAAAAACAGCCAACATCCGGAAAACATCGTCATGCGTCCGACGCAATATATTGCAAAATTAAAAGAAATAGGGGAGCAGATACCGGAAAAAAATATTCTTGCCGCGTTTGATATGCTGTTGGAAGCTCAGCGGCGCACGGCGTTTGCACCAACACCGATTTACGCGCTGGAATGTGCGCTGATGATGATTGCAGGTGGAACAGATTTAAATAAAGCTACGAGAATTGTCGAGGTGGAAAAGGCAGCTCTAAAGGAAATCCGGCAGCAGTACGCTGACGATGAACAAAAACCCGGTACACCACCCGTAACGGAAGCTGCGGTGGCCGTAGCGCAGACAACTGCGCCGGCAGAAAAGAAGCTTTCGGGCAAAGAGCTTAAGGAGTTGCAGACGAAAGCCTGTTCACAGCTGTTTGCGGACGGGCTGCCGTTGCTGGCAATGGCTTTTGAACGTGCAGAGCTGACGACTGAAAGCGGGGATGTGCTAAACATCTTACTGGATGACAATGCGTACAGCCTCTTTATAAACAATAAAGAGTATCAGCAGAAACTTGAAGCTGCGGTTCGGCAAATCGCCGGTGTTTCAACTTTTGAATACAAGTCAAAGAAAAGCGAGGCCGCGCAAAAGGCTAAAGAAGCTTTTGGCGATATCGTTACGATAAAAGAAGACTAAAGGAGATTATTTTATGGCAAAAGGAAAAGGCGGACGGGCGCAAATGCCCGGCGGCGGAAATATGAATAATTTGTTAAAGCAGGCGCAAAAGATGCAGGAACAAGTGCAGCGCGCCCAGCAAGAACTGGAAGAATCTGTATTTTCTGCTTCCAGCGGCGGTGGAATGGTAGAAATGGAAATATCTGGGAAAAAACAACTTCTATCGCTGAAAATCGATCCGGAAATCGTCGACAAGGACGATGTGGAAATGCTGGAGGATATGCTGATTGCGGCATTTAATGCAGCGATCGAAGAAGTTGAAAAAGCGAGCGAAGAAAAATTTAAATTTGCACAGGCGCCCGGCGGTATGGGGATGTTTTAGGCAATGTATCACTATGCACAGCCATTACAAACCCTGATCGACGAATTTTCTAAAATGCCCGGTATCGGCAAGAAGAACGCACAACGGTTGGCCTATTATGTCCTGTCGTTAAACGATATGGAAGCCGTCGCGCTCGCGCAGGCCGTCATCGACGTAAAAGAAAAAATTCATCTTTGCCCGCAATGTTTTAATTTTACAGATGACGAACTATGCGATATTTGTCGCGCAGATGCGCGCGATAGAAACACTTTATGTGTTGTCAGTACGCCGCGAGACATCGCTTCAATTGAGCGCGCGCGCGAATATAAAGGAAGCTATCACGTATTGCACGGGGTAATCTCGCCCATGGACGGCATCGGGCCCGACGCATTGAAGATCAAAGAACTTTTATCGCGCATCGCGCAGCAGGAGATCTCAGAAGTTATCATCGCCACAAACCCCAACGTCGAAGGGGAAGCGACCGCGCTCTATCTCTCACGCTTAATTAAACCGCTGGGTGTAAAAGTGACGCGTCTGGCCAAAGGCGTGCCGGTCGGCGGTGACTTGGAGTTTGCCGACGAATATACGTTGATCAGCGCCATTGAAGGAAGGCAGGAAATGTAGCGATGAATATCCTGATTATAGATTCACAGGGCGGCGGGGTCGGCAAGTCTCTGATTGAAAAGCTGACTTTTTTAAAAGACAAAGGCCATATTTTAACCGCGGTCGGTACGAATGCGAATGCGACGGCTGCGATGCTTAAGGCGGGCGCGACCTATGGCGCGACCGGAGAGGCTGCCATTGAATATAACTGCAGAAAGGCGCAGATTATCGCCGGGCCGATCGGCATTATCTTTACGCACGCGATGCACGGAGAAATTACCTCAAAAATCGCTGCGGCCATTACGGCGAGCGATGCGGTAAAAGTCCTGCTTCCCATCAACAAATGCGGCGCCTATATTACAGGCATTGTCGACAGGCCACTTGCGCGCGATATCGACGAAGCTGTTGGCGTGATTGAAAATATCATACAGAATGCATAATATTATTTTATGGCCAAAGGGGGCGTTTATTCGTAATGCAACCTCATAGCGGAGGCTTGATTACAGCACTGATCTTACTGATCATTTTATCGGCGTTTTTTTCAGCGTCGGAAATGGCTTATTCATCGTTAAATATTATCAAAATGAAAAACCTGGCAAGCAAGAATAAAAAGGCAGCCAGAGTTTTAACGTTGCACAGCAATTTTGACAAACTGCTATCGACGATCTTGATCGGAAACAACGTCGTCAATATCGCGTCAACTTCTATTGCGACCGTTCTTTTTATCGGGGCGCTTGGCAGCAAAGGGGCAGGGGTTGCAACCGCCGTGATGACCGTTATTGTCTTGATTTTCGGGGAAATATCACCCAAGAGTCTGGCCAAAGAAGCAGCCGAATCTTTTACTATGGCCACGTATCCGATTTTAATCGTATTTGTGACGATTTTTACGCCATTTAACTTTATTTTCAGTAAATGGAAAAAACTGTTAAATAAACTGATTAAAACGAAAGAAGAACTGAGCGAGGCGGAAGCGGAACTGCTGACGATCGTCAACGAGTATCAAAACGAAGGCAGTCTGGATGAGAACGAAGGGAAGCTAATCCGTTCCGCAATCGAGTTCAGCGATGTGACGAGTGAAGATATTTTAACACCGCGCGTCGATATCGAATATATCGAAATTGAAGACAGTATCTCAGAAATTACCGAAAAGTTTAAGGAAACAGGTTTTTCCCGTATGCCGGTATGCAGTCAAAACATCGATAATATTTTAGGAATTGTCCACGAAAAAGACTTTTACCGGTATCGCGATGAAACGAATGATGCTAAAGAGTTATTAGAGCATATTATGAAACCGCCGTTGTATGTGACCAGTAACAAGAAGATTGCTTCGCTGCTCAGTGACCTGCAAAAGACAAAATCGCATATGGCGATCGTGACAGACGAGTACGGCGGCACTTATGGAATCGTCACGCTGGAAGATATTTTAGAAGAACTCGTCGGCGAAATCTGGGATGAGCACGATGAGATCACTGCTGAATTTGTACGGATTAAAGAAGACAAATATAAAGTGTTATGCAGTGCAGATTTGGATGATCTGTTCGAGCTTTTCGGTATGGAAAATGAATTTGAGCATAATTCTATCAGTCGCTGGGTGATGGAAAACCTTGAAAAGATTCCGGAGCTTAACGATCGTTTTGCTTATGAAGATCTGTTCGTCATCGTCACGCAGGTAGACGGCCGTCGCCCGACAGAGATCGTCGTATTTCGAAAGTAGCTATTCGACAGACTTTAAGGATTCTACCATATCGACTTTTTTTAGTTTAAAGTGCATAGCGATGTCGACGATAATGGCAAAGCCGAACGTGAGCACGGCGGCTAAAACGAAGCTCAGCCAGTAATGTCCGGGCGCAAACATCACGGAATCAACCTCTGCGACGGAGATGACGAAATCTTTGAACGGCATTCCAAGCAGCAACCCTGCAAGTACACCGATGACAGAGGCGATATTTGTTTCACGATAGATATAGGCGCCTACTTCGTTGTCGTAGAAGCCGAGCACTTTGATCGTCGCAATTTCGCGCAGACGTTCGTTGACGTTGATGTTAACAAGGTTGTATAAGACGATAAATGCCAATGCGCCCGCTGCAATGATGACGACCAATACGATGTAGTTTAAACTACCGACGACATCGCGGAAAGTTTTTCCGCCTTCTGTCGAATAAGATATATGCAGGATTTCTTCATTGCGCAGCAACTCTGTCGACAATTCATTCGATAAGGTCGGATCATTCATATGCAGAATGAAGGAATTGTAAATGACAGGTTTGTAAGCAGAGGCATAGGCCTCTTTTGACATATAAATATAATTCATCGTGTAGTTTTCGGTAATACCGGCTACTTCTGTTTCGAATTTGGCCGTATCGCTTAAAGAGACGGTTATTTTTTCGCCGACGGACACGTCGAGCATCTTAGCGATTTTTTCTGTCAAAATACAACCATGATCCGGCAGCGATAATCTTTCTTCAACGCGTCTGTTCTGAAGATTGATGTAGCCGTTTAATTCCTGTGCGTTTTCCGGAACGAGCAGGTAAGCGGATTTTTTCGCCTTTTCATTCGTCACATCGACGCCTTTCTGTAAAACCATCATATAATCCGTAATCATCTCATTTTCCTGAAGCTGAAGGCGCAGCGTAGCGACCTCGTCTTGCCCAATCACTTCGTCGTAAATGCCGATTGCGTCGTATATAAAGATATCTTCGTATTGTTTATCGACGATAGATGTAATGGCGTGCTGCAATCCAAAGCCTGTATACATCAATGCAGTGCAGCCGGCGACGCCAACGACCGTCATCAAAACGCGCTTTTTATAGCGAAACAGGTTACGGAAAGTGACTTTATGCAGAAAGCTCAGCCGGCTCCAGATAAAGGAAACTTTTTCCAGAAAGACACGCTTGCCTGCTTTGGGCGCCTTAGGACGCATCAATGCTGCCGGCGTGGCCAGAAGTTCTTTTCGGCAGGCGAAGTAAGCAGAGAGCGCGGTGCACAAGACCGCTACCGCCGTACACAGGATCGCGTAATCCCAGCGAATCGGAATCATCAAATCCGGCAAAAGGTACATAATCCGATAGGCATTGAATATTAAGACGGGCAACAGCTTAAAACCCAGTGCCAAGCCGACGAAAGAGCCCAGCAGGCTTGCTGAAATGGCATAGACCAGATACTTCTTTGCAATGACGCCGTTTGAATAGCCCAGCGCCTTCATCGTGCCGATCTCCATACGGTTCTCTTCAACCATACGTGTCATCGTCGTCAGGCAAACCAAAGCGGCGACAAGAATGAAGAACACCGGGATGACGATGGCAATTTTGTCGACGCGTTCGGCGTCTTCGATATAACTGCTGTAACCACTGTTGTCTGCCCGGTCAAATAGGTACCAAGTCGGATAGGGGATATCTTCCAACCGCTTTAGTCCATCGCTGTAAGCCTCCTCACCGTCCTGTAATTTTGCCAGCGCGGCGTCAAGTTCGGCTTGTGCGCTTAACTCTTCGGCCTCAAGGTCGATATAGCCTTGCTTTAACAGTGCCCAGCCTTCATCAAGCGTCCGGCGCGAATTGCGCAGCATGTGTTCGGTATCGATAAGCGCCTGCTCCGCATCCGCCAGTTGCGCATATCCGCTTTTAATCTCTTTGCGCAGTTGTGCGATCATCTCTTCCAAATTTTGAATCAACGCTTCACGGTCACCAAGAACTTCACGCAAACGCTGAATAAGCTCTTCTTTGCTCTTAATATCTTTTAGTTCATCCAGGAGGTATTCTCCGGCGAATACCACAATATCTTGTATGTCCTCAGGAATATAGCCAAAGTATTGTGTTTCTTTCAGCAGCTCAAAAACTGCTTGCCGCGTTTCCTGGTCTAAAAGAAATATTTGTTCAATTAACGTGTCCGTTTCAATAGGGCCGTCGGTGTTGATCAGGTCGATGAAAGAATCTGGCCAATCAATGTCTGCCTCGTTAATCGCTTCTTTAACGCCTTGTGGAATGATAATGATAGCCGGTATTATTTTGTCCAAAGTTTCGATAAAACGCTCAACATCCTCATCGGTAAGCGTCTTTAGGTAGGCCGCGGCATCTTCCATTGCTTTAACGAGGGCCTCCAGTTGCTGTAATTGCGCCAGTGCCCCAGGTTTTTCGGCTTCAAATTTTTCCCATCCTTCGGTAAGTGCTTTTATTCCGTTGCCGTATGCCGTCTCGCTTTCTTTGAGCAGCCGCTCATTTTCTTCAAGCGTTTTACGTCCGGCCGCAATGCCGTTTTCCAAGTCCTCAATACCCTGATAATACGCCTGCCATCCATCATCGAGCTCCGCACGCGCTTTGTCGAGTTCTTCTCTGGCAGTATTGTATAATTCATCATAGCGCGCCTGTTCGCGCTCTGCGGCAAAGTCTTCCATCGTCTTTTTAATGTTGTCCATTACGCTGTCATAGCGCAGATCATAGGCGGAAATGCCCTCGGTCGTCTTAAAGGTTAAAAATACATCGGTATAGACTTCATATTCAAACACTTCAATGGGTAAAAGTAAAAAATTATTGACAACACCGTTACCGATCGTGCTGCTGCCCTTGTCAAAAGAGATGTACATTGGAGAAGTGACGATTCCGACAATTGTAAAACGCGTCGTATTCAAATAATCATCAATGTCATCCTCTTCTAAGAAAAGCTGGATTGTGCTGCCGATATCGTATTGCCCGGAAGTAAAGACGCCGAGTTCCATCACACATTCATCTTTACGCTGCGGCATACGGCCTTCAACGAGTAAGGGGGTAGAGATGGACTCTTCATCGTCAAGCATACTGAAATCTGTCGAGTAGCAACGCATAATCGCGACGGAATTGTTTCCCGTGTCCGCAAACGCATCAAGCGTGTAAGCGGGTTCCACGCGCTGAACATTTCTCAGCGCAGTGATGGTTTCGATTTCACTTTCCGTAAAGCCGAGCGTCGATTTAATTTGCATGTCCATAAGATTTTGTTCGCGAAAATAAGTGTTGGCCGTGAGCGCCATATTAGGATAAGTAGACTTTAATCCTGCAAAAAATCCGGTACCCAATGCAATGATGGCAAAAATCGATAAAAATCTGCTGATAGATTTTAAAATTTCCCGGATGGTATCCTTTGTCGTCGGTTTAAAAAATCGCTTCATCTTACTGTTACCATTCGATCTGTTCAATCGATACAGGGTGTTCATTTTGAACGACAGAATATACCTGACCGCTGCGCATCGTAATAATTTTATCTGCCATCGGCGTAATAGCCTGATTATGCGTGATGACGATCACGGTCATATTATGCATCCTGCAGGTATCCTGCAGAAGTTTTAAAATATTTTTACCGGTTTGATAGTCCAGCGCGCCGGTCGGCTCGTCGCACAGCAGCAGCTTTGGCCGCTTGGCCAGTGCGCGGGCAATCGAGACACGCTGTTGTTCGCCGCCGGAAAGCTGGGCAGGGAAGTTATCGATCCGCTCGCTTAAGCCGACCATTGCAATTACGCTGTCGGCATCGAGTGCATCGGAAGAGATCTGCGTAGCCAGCTCAACATTTTCACGCACCGTCAGATTCTGCATAAGATTGTAGAATTGAAAAACGAATCCGATGTCGTATCGGCGGTAGCTTGTCAGTTGTCTGGTGTTATGGCGGCTGATATCTGTGCCGTCGATGATAACGCTTCCACTGTCACACGTATCCATACCGCCCAAAATATTCAAAACAGTTGTTTTCCCTGCGCCGGAAGCGCCGACGATAATCGCAAATTCACCCTTTTGAATTTCAAAATCAACGCCGTCCAGGGCCGTAATCGTCACTTCACCCATTTGATAATGCTTACAAACATTTTCAAGTCGAATAAACATCGCCGCTCCTTCTCTTTTCATTTTTATTATACCATAGAAGAAGGAACAGTCAATATTAAACACGTGTTTAATATTGACAAAAAATAATGAAGACTGAATAAAAATTATTTTTCATTCAGCCTTCACTGTTTTTTCACTTTACTACGCTTATTTCATTGTGCTTTCGTAGCTGTCGATCATTCTTTTAACCATTTCACCGCCTACTGAGCCGGCTTCTTTAGCTGTAATATATTCATTGTTCAAATTGATGTTCATTTCTTTCGCTACTTGGTCTCTCATCTGTTGCAGTTTCTTACTTGCCATTTTATTTTTCACCTCCAATTCTTTTAGCACTAATATTGTGTGTCAAAATTCAAATAATACGCTGGTAATTATTACAAATATTGTGGAAATTTATTTCTTTCAATCATAATTGCTGGTATAATGAATTTTATGAATAAAAAGTATCATATTATCACCTACGGTTGCCAAATGAATGAAAGCGACAGCGAGCGCCTTGCTTATATGTTGGATAAAATGGACTATGAATATACGGATGAGATTAAAAATGCCGATATTCTGATTATGAATACTTGCAGCGTTCGCGAAAATGCAGACGATCGTTTTTTTGGCAATCTCGGTCGTATGAAGAATATTAAAAAAGAGAACGATATGATCATCGCCGTCTGCGGGTGTATGATGCAGCAGGAACACATCGTTCAGGCGATCAAAAAAACATATCCTTTTGTTGATCTTGTTTTTGGTACGCATAATATCGAACAATTTCCCGCTTTGCTTAAGCGATATAAAAACAGCTTAAAGACAGTCGTTGAAGTGCTGGACGACAACACGTTATCCGATCCGGCCAGACAGGCGAGAAGAAAGTATCCGTTCAAAGCCTTTGTACCGATTATGAGCGGATGTAATAACTTCTGCACATACTGCGTCGTGCCCTATACACGCGGCAGGGAAAAGAGCCGCCGGGCGGAAGAGATCGTACGGGAAATAGAATCCCTCGTCGAAGACGGTGTTAAAGAAGTGATGCTGTTGGGCCAAAATGTCAACTCTTATGGCATTGCAGACAAAATGGATGTCTCTTTTGCGCAGTTGCTGCGCTCAATTGATAGAATCGACGGCATTGAGCGCATTCGCTTTATGACGTCTCATCCAAAGGATTTCTCCGATGAACTGATCGAAGTGATGAGCAACAGCCGGCATATCTGCAAGCATTTGCACCTGCCGCTGCAATCGGGCAGCAGTCGAATTTTAAAATTGATGAACCGGCACTACGATAAATCTTCTTACCTGGCTCTGACAGAGCGTATCAAAGCCGCCGTACCGGAAATCAACCTTTCGACAGATATTATCGTCGGCTTCCCATCCGAGACGGAGGAAGACTTTAATCATACGCTTGATGTCGTCGAAAGAGTACGCTACGACAGCGCTTTTACATTTATGTATTCGCCGCGGAAGGGAACTAAGGCGTACGAGATGCCGATCGATATTGAAGAGGCGGCAATCAAACGGCGTTTTAACCGATTGCTTGAGTTACAGCAGGAGAATTGTGCACAGAGCAATGCGCGCTTTATCGGCAAAACAGTGTCGGTACTCACCGAGGGGAAAAGCAAAAACAATCCTTCTCTCTTAACGGGCCGCACCGAT
>CALGIV010000109.1 GCA_937914785.1 uncultured Eubacteriaceae bacterium
AACACCTGTCCATTCCGCCCGCCCAAAGATGCGGTCGCGCGTTATGCCCGGCGTGTTCTCGACAATCGAGACGCGCTTTCCTACCAATTTGTTAAATAAAGTGGATTTACCCACGTTTGGCCGCCCGATAATGGCGACGATGGGGAGTGCCATAACCCCGCCCCCTTTCACTCTATGAGTACCCTTAGCAATGCCGCGCCGTCCTGCGGACATATTGCTACAGGAATATTCAACTCTTTTTCGATCTGTTTTACGGAAATATCATCCAACAGAATGTCTTCACCACTTTTCAGCATTATCGAAGACAGCAATAACTTGTCCCCAAGCGGCTTGTCCTTCAGCGCATCGATAAGGTCAAGCCCTGTCAACAGGCCGCTTGCCGTCACTGCGGGGCCAAAGAATCGGTTTTCAACCGCATAGACCACACAGTTGGTACCATACTTCTCGTGCGCTCTTGCAATAAGCTCCCTCAAATACGGTGCAACGCTCGTCCCACAGGCGATGGATAGTGTCCGCTTTTTGCCCGACATACCGCTCTTAAGAGCCGATAAAAACTCTGTACGCAGCGCCGCGATAAACCCAACGCCGTTTTCATACTGGGCAAAATCTTCATAAAAATCTTCCGCCGGTATCGCCGCACCAGCCTTGATGTAGAGTTCATCTCCACAAAACACCCAACGCGCTTTATGCGCTGCTAACATCTCACGCTGAAACTCTTCCACGATTGCCAGTGTTTCCGACGCAACAGCTTTATCTACCGGCAAAATTTCGCACAAGCCCTGCCGGTATCGCGTCAGACCGACATCAACGACGCTGACACTGCTCAACTGCGGATAATACGCCGTCAAATCGCGCAGCGTACGCTTCAGCTCTGCCCCGTCATTCAACCCCGGACACAGCACGATCTGCGCCTGCATCTGAATATCGTTTTGCGCCAGATAAACCATCTTACCTTCAAGTTCACCCGCGTAGCGGTTGCCCAGCATCTTAACGCGCAAATCAGAGTTCGTCGTATGCACAGAGATATTTACCGGACTTAGGCGCATCTTTACAATGCGCTCAAGCGCCGCCTGATCGGCATTTGTCAGCGTGACGTAATTCCCATATAGAAAACACAGGCGATAGTCGTCATCTTTAAAATACAACGACGCGCGCATCCCTTTCGGCAACTGATCAATAAAGCAGAAAACACATTTATTCCTACACGAGATCGGCTTTGAAAGCGTCGGATGCTCAAATTGAAGCCCGAGCGGTGCATATCGCGGATTTTTAATGCCGACATCGCGGATTTTATCGTCCAGGCCTTTGATTGTCAGCACCGGACACTCATCAGCCGTCAAATACAGATAATCCAACACATCGGTAACTTGAACACCGTTTATCTTCAGCAATTCCTCGCCTGTTACGATGCCTGTTCGAGCAGCCGGACTCTTTTTTTCAACCGCCGTAATCTTATGCATAGCCGTTCCCTTTTTCGTTTAGCTCACTTAAATAAGCCACCTCGTCTACAACCTGAATGCCGCTGTCCAGCAACAGCTGTGCCGTAATCCCATTGCCTTTGCGCAGCGTTTCACTGAACGTACCGTCGTAGATAACTCCAACGCCACAAGACGGGCTTTTCGCCTTTAAAATTGCCTTTTCGGCGCCAAAGGCACGGGCTGCCGCCAGCGTCTTCTCTGCCCCCAGACGGTACTGGCAGTCGACATTCTTGCCATTTTGGTCATATGCCCTATATTCTTCTCCGCACTGTACAAGTTCTGCCGGCGTGCGCGGACATACAAGCCCGCCCAGTAATTCCGGACATACGGCCAAGGCTTGTCCGCTCTCTTTTAACGCCAGAATCTCTTCAATCAGGTTGTCCCCGCCGTCATAGCGGCATTTGATGCCGCACAGGCAGGCACTGACAAGGTATTTCATTTCAACATATCGTCCAGTTTGCCGTTGTCGCTCAACGCTTTCAAATCGTCAAAACCACCGATTAACGTATCCCCGATAAAAATTTGCGGTACCGTACGCATTTTTGTACGATCCATCAACGCCTGAATCTCCGGTGTGCCAAACTCGGTTCGTATCGTATTGTATTTGATGCCTTTCTTATCCAACAGCGCCTTGGCCTTGCGGCAGTAAGGGCACTGGGAGGATTCATAAATCGTCACTTCTTTCATCATCTGCCTCCTTCAAACCTATACTTAATAGTCTATTGCATATTATAGCGCCAAATACATTAATTTGAAAGAAAAAGTTTCCCGAATCAACTTGAACAAATAATTAAACCCGGTAAGAGCTTGTGATCCTGTATACTAACACTGTCCTTGATTTGAAATACTTGGTATTGCGCACAACCCAACAACTTTATAATAACCTCAAAGCTTTACATTCAAAACTAATTTATCCTCAAGAGACAAACATGCAACTGACAACAATTGAACTTGATTAGGACCCTAAAGGAATACCCAAAAGAACCCGGCTATGAAAAAGCAGGAGCGTTCTTCAATACATATTGAAAGCTTAAAGGAAGCAGGGCGGAAAATTGGCCGATATACATACACGGCCAATTTTAGCTTTGCGTCGCAGCCCATCCAAAGGCTGCGGCGTGCGAAGCGACGGACGGCTTCCGCTTAAGCATTCAACATTCCCCTGCTTTTTCATCCGCCGGCGGCTTTTTGCCGCGTTTTTCAGCTGCTGGAAAAGCGCGAAGAAAACAAAGAATAAACAATACAGAAAAGC
>CALGIV010000110.1 GCA_937914785.1 uncultured Eubacteriaceae bacterium
GCTCCCGCAGACACGCCGATTAAGTTTTCGAACCAAATATTTTCTTCTAAAAAATAATCCAATACTCCGGCAGTGAAGATGCCGCGCATCCCGCCGCCCTCTAAAATTAAGCAAGCATAATACATTCATTTACCCAAAATTTAAATTATGTGTAAGTCAAACTATTAATTAAAACAGCATTAAGCAATAAACATTGTATTTCAGTCAATACTATTCATGACGACGGATTGGTAAAATGATTGTGCGAGAAAGGGGGAAGTTCTTGAAAAAGCAGCATCAAAACAAGTATACACAATTGGGGTTAAAAATCAGCTATTACCGTAAACTTAAAGGGTTTACACAGGAACAGCTGGCAGAAGGCTTGGACAAGAATCTAGCATTTATTGGTGCAGTGGAGGCGCCGAATGTCGATCGTGCGATATCATTGGACACGTTATTTGATATCGCGGAATTTTTAGAAGTACCGGCATACAGATTTCTTCGATTTGACGAAGATTAAATCTGTATTTCAACACTTCTAAACGACATGGGCAGTTGCATAAAGTAACTGCTCTTTTTTATTTATCCATCTGTTCTCGCTTTGTGTAACCTCGCAGATTAATGATCCTCGCTATGAGTGTGTTTATCCTATATCGTCATCTGGATACCTGTGGCGAGATAAGCGATGCGTTCGTCGAGTACTGCCTTTAAGCTGTGGTAGGAATCCAGTCCGGTACAATGACCGGTAAAATAGTGTGTAGTTGTTTTTAACAGTGCAACAGCAATCTTCTGGATCATCTCATCCTCCACCTGATCCAGATGAAAACCGCCGAAGACGTAATCCGGTGCACTGTGCCCGCTCAGAGAAGTATAAGCCTCAAGGATATTGACAATACCGTTGTGGGCGCATCCGGTAAACAAAGCTGTTTTATTTTTTTCTGTAATGATCAGGTTTTGTTCATGTGCAAAGTCATCCGGCTCATAATCAGCACCGTTCTTTTTCAGCAGCTTGGCGTTTGTCGGCGGGAATAACGTATCTCCGGCAACGCCGGAAAAAATTCGCAGATTTTTATCAATTACCATCTCCTCTCCCACAAAGATAAATCGGTCGTTCGGCAACATCGAATGATTTAATCCGATGTATTCAAAGCCTTCTTCCCCGCTGGCATAATACCCGCCAAAAGCGTTCTGGTTTAAGTATATGCTGGCCTTTTGGTTAGCATCTAAAAAAGCTTCAATGCCGCCGCCATGATCGTAATGACCATGCGAGATGACCACGCAGTCAATTTCTTTTAGAGAAATGCCCATTTTCTTTGCATTTTTAATAAATAAATCGCTGGCTCCGGTATCAAACAGAATTTTATGATCGTCTGTTTCGATATAAAGGCTTAGGCCATGTTCGCATCCAAGTGACTTGTCCGATGTCGTATTCTCCGCCAGTACCGTTATGTTCATCTTACCCCTCTTCTCTGATAATCATCGATGAGCGCCTGCCAGAATTGACAAGTATTCTCTCGCTGGCAGAAAACAATTGAGCAGTATGTATTTTTCTGCAATAATTTTCCCTGCCAGAAGATATAAATCATAATATACAGAAAAGATTAAAATTGTCAAGCAAAGCGTTATAAAGTATGTTATAATACAAATCGTAAATTTTGGAGAATTAACAGGAGTAACAGTTGATGAACGAGAAAAGAAGGAAAAAAGATAGCTTTATGCCGGCGTTTGCGGTATGCCTTTTTGCATGTTTTATGTTGTTTTTTTTCGCGCCTTTAGATACTTACTTTTCAAATTTTAACGAATTGTTGTTTCAGTTATCTGATATATGGCCTATCTTTATACTTGTTTTTGCAATTATGTTTATAGTATTTTTGATCGGATTTGCGATTTTAAGAAATTTCAAAACGGTGTACAGAGTAGCGATCGCTCTGGTGTTTGGTTTGGCATTGGCAGCGTATGCACAAGGTAATTTTTTAAATATGAACAAACCATTTTTAGATGGCAATACCCCTTATTGGCTATTTGAAAACAGTACGATTTATACGAATTTGGCGATATGGGGTGGTCTTGTTATCCTGTCGTTTTTGCTCGCCTTCGCATTTAAAGGCGTGAAAAAACATTATTATACGATCGTAAAAGTGCTCTCTTTTGCAATGACGGCTATTTTAGCGGTAACTTTGGTTACGATGACGATTGCAATGCCAAAAACGGACGCCGCACAACGTGCCGCAGATCAATATTTCAACTATTATTTAACGACTGAGAACCGGTTTGAGTTGTCTGAAGAACATAATCTCGTCGTCTTTTGGCTGGATTCCGTTGAGACGGCATTGATCGATCAAGCGATGGAAAACGATCCGGAATATTTGGCAGAATTTGATGGATTCACATTTTATCATAATATGTCCGGCTCCTACAGAAAAACAGATGGTGTCTACGCTTATCTTTTGTCAGGGCAATATTACTTAAACCAAGAGCCTTTTCCTGTTTTTGCTCAAAATGCCATTAATCAAGATACATTATTTTCAGAGATAAAGGAACAGGGTTATCATACGCATATCAGAGAATTTGGCCATGGTATTCCTTACTCTGAGGCACAGATGAGTTATTTTGATAATTTGGAAAAGGGATATCCTCAAATAAAGTCCAAAAAATTTCTGACGAAACATATGTTATTGTTGACGGCTTACCGTTATGCGCCCGTTATTATGAAGCCCTTGTTTTTCGAAGATTATACGACAAAACTGTCCGTCGATAATATTACGATTGAATTTGATAAGCCTGTCAGTTTTGTTGAACAGGATGCGGATTATGAGTTTTATGACACCTTAAAGCAAGAGGGCTTGACGATACAGGATGATTATAAGTGTTTTAAATTCTATATGCTGCGTGCCGGTCATGGACCGATTGATATGAACGAGAAAACTGAAAAAGTAGAACGAAACTCGGTGACGATTTATCAGCAGACACTTGGAACATTGAATATATTAAACGAATATTTAAAACAAATGAAAGAGCTTGGTGTCTATGATGATGCGACTATTATCATTATGGCAGATCACGGTGAGGGATGGGTTACAGCGCCTGTCTTTATGATGAAAAATCCGAAAGAACAGGGTGAGATAAAAATTAGCCACGCAACGGTGAGCCATGAAGATATCCGTGCTACATTGATACAGGCAGCCGGTGGAGATTACCGTCCGTATGGAACGCCGGTTTCCATGTGGCCGGAGCACATCGAAAGAGAACGTATGTTCTATGCGTATGAATATCAGTTTAACGTTGGATTTGATTACTATTTTAATGATATTACGGAATATCTCGTTCCGATGGATGCGAATGATTATGACCAGTACGTTCCCAGCGGCAATATCTATGAAAAGCCGTAAAAAGGATGTCGGCGAAATAACGGTGTAAGCGATTGTCGAAGAGTTAGATTCAGGCAGGAAAACTGAACAAATTTAATCTAGAAGTTTTGAATACAATATAATAAAAAAATAATATTATAGAGGTTAAAATAATGGATGATGTAACAGTTGAGAGACAGAAGGCGAGTATTGTACCGGCAGTAGCCGTATCGTTGTTTGCTTGTTTTATGCTATTTTTCTTTGCGCCGTTAGATACTTATTTGACAAATTCCAATGAGTTTTGGTTCAGCCTAAAGGATCTTTGGCCAAGCTTTTTAATTATTTTTTTAGGTATGTTTTTGTTGATGCTGTTTGTTTTTCTGTTAATACGTCGATTCAATATGCTATATAAGATTTGTCTGGCAGTTGCTCTGGGGTTGAGTTTAGCTGCATATTTACAGGGTAATTTTTTAAATATCAGCACACCTTTTCTTGATGGAAATATACCCGATTGGCTCTATGATAGCAGTACCCGCCTTGCCAATGCGGCAATTTGGTTTGGAGCGGTTTTAATAATTCTTTTATTGGCATTTGCCATTAAATTTACAAAGGAGCGTTTTTACAGTATCGTAAAAGTAATTTCCTTTGCAATGACGGCTGTTTTGGCAGTAACGGTTGGCATATCGGCATTTACAGCCCCTTCTCAAGCCAAACAAGGGCTTGAGAAGCAATATTATTTGTCGACGGAAGATCGCTTTGAATTATCGAGCGACCATAATATCATTTTATTTTGGATCGATTCGGTTGAGACGACGATGATGGATGAAGTCCTTCAAAAGAATCCGGAATACCTGGCAGGATTTGATGGATTTACGTATTATCATAATATGGCGGGTTCCTACAGAAAAACCGCCGGTGTTTACGCGTATTTAATGACAGGCGAATATTATCTGAATGAAAAACCATTCCCGCAATTTGCTCAGGAAGCGCTGAATAATCAAACTTTGTTTCCCAAACTCAAAGAAATGGGATATAACATTCATATCAAAGAATGGGGTCAAGGGATTCCATATTCCGAAGTACAAATGGCATATTTTGATAATTTAGAGGCAGCAGAGATAAAATTGGGCCCCAAAAAACCGCTGATTAAAAATATGTTATTTCTGACGGCATATCGTTATGCCCCCGTCGTTTTAAAACCGATTTTTTACGATGACTATACAGCAAAGCTGTCTACGGATAATGCAGCATTTACTTTTGAAAAACCGATTAGCTGGAATGACGATGTAGGATTTTATGATGCACTTAGAGATGAGAAGTTGGTAATACAAGGTGAATATAATTGTTTTAAATTTTACTTTTTAAGGGGTGCACATGGTCCTTTTGATATAAATGAAAAAACTGAAAAGGTAGAGAAAGATACGGTTACATATTACGAACAGATTCTGGGCACTTTGAACTTGGTTAATGAATATTTTGATCAAATGAAGGAGTTGGGGATCTATGATAATTCCACGATTATTGTGATGGCGGATCATGGGGAAGGTTGGATTACCGCGCCGTCATTTTTAATGAAACCAGCAGAGGCACAGGGTGAATTGACAATATCCAATGCGCCGGTAAGTCATGAGGATATTTGGGCGACGATTATGTATGCAGCTGGCGGGGCATACGAATCGTACGGAAAACCGGTTATGATGTGGGAAGAAGGCGATGAACGTCAGCGCAAATATTATACATATGCTTGGCAAAAGAATGTTGGATTCGATTATTATTTTGAGGATATTACAGAATATAATGTACCCGCGGATGCAAATGATTATGATAACTATAGTCCTACGGGCAATGTCTATGAAAAACCTTAATATGTAGACTTGTTAGTATTGTACAGTTAAACGGCCTTTTGTGTATAAATTTTTTAAAGACCCTTGTTAAGTAAGGGTCTTTTATTTTTGTCGTTCCATTTCCAATAAGCTGCGCTTCATCTCTTCTCCCCAGGCATAACCCGTTAATGCGCCGTTTGAACCGATGACGCGGTGACAGGGAATAATAATCGATATCGGGTTGTGGCCATTGGCGCGGCCAACGGCCCGGGCAGCTTTTGGTTTATTTAGTTGTCGGGCAATATCGCCATATGTACGCGTACTACCGTAAGGAATTGCCAAAAGGATATCCCAAACGGTGTGTTCAAACGGGGTGCCTTCGGGTTTCAGCGGTAAATCAAAAGTTTGAAGCTTGCCTTGAAAGTATGCCGTCAATTGCGCTGCGGCTTCCTGAATCAGCGGCGTTTGCCGGATGGGGTATTCCGGTGGCAGGTCTCTAAAATAAACATAGGTTAAAAATCCGTTTTTTTCTGCGATGCCCATTTTTCCGTAAGGCGTATCGTAATAATATGCGTTTTTCATCCTCTCATTCCTTTCTGTAACGGAGCCGATATTCTTTTGGCGGCAGGCCAAATTCTTTTTTAAAACATCGATAAAAAGCAGCGACGCTGTCAAAGCCACATGAAAAAGCGATTTCGATAATCTGTCTGTCGGTTTTAAGAAGCAGGCTTTGAGCTTTTTCAAGGCGCAGGTTGTTTCGGTATTCAAAGGGCGTTTGGCCAAACTGTTTTGAAAAGACGGTGGAAAGGTGGCTGTAAGTCAAACCCATTTCGTTCAGCGTTGACATCAATTGATCGCGGTCGTAGTAGAGCCGGTCAATATGCTCCTTGACCGCCTGCGCCATCTCTTCAAACGGACGATAATCGATGAGATCGGGGCGGCAAAGTTTGCATGGCCTGAACCCGGCTTTTTCCGCTGCGGTTTTAGTGTCGTAGAAAAGTACATTCTTTTTTAACGGTGTACGCGCCCGGCACGATGGCTTGCAATAGATACCGGTTGTTTTGACAGCCAGATAAAAGATGCCGTCGTAGTTTATCGTCTTTTCCGCAACAATTTGCCATTTCTGCATATCGCTAAGTACCATTGCAATCACCTGCCTTTTGAATATTATTATAGCATTTTATTTGTTTGGGGTCTTCTCATTTTTGCGGAAGTATATTTTGCCGGTACAAATTTAAAGCGGATGCATATACTTATAATACGAACTCTGTATACGTATACAGAATGGCGTTTTTGGTAATTGAAACGTAGGCAGCAGCGTTTTATAATGATTTTACAGATAGTGATATTTTAAAAAACAGGGAGGAGCCGTGATGTGTGAAGAAAGGACTATATGGATAGCACTGCCGGAAATTCAGTCAGAGAACAAATCAAGCTTGGAAATATTTGAGCAGGAGGATATTTTAGAGTCAACGGTGTGCTCTGCAGAATTTTCGCGATGTTGCCTCGCGGAATAGAAATAGTAGCTATACTTAATTGAAAAGTCGGCCTGAGCCGGCTTTTTGTATGTTACAAACAGGGCGAACCTGCTATTGGCAGTGGTAGAATAAAACGGAACAAAAGAATATTTGCTTAAATTAATTTACCTGTATAAACGATGCAGTTTATGCTATAATTTTTAAATAGATGATAAAGTATTACGCTAAAGTAAAAGGGGGGAAATATATGTGTACGGCATTAACTTTAGAGAATAAAAAACAACAATGGGTATTTGGACGTAATATGGACTTTACAATTTTGTTGGATCCCAGCCTATATGTAGTACCGCGCAATTATCATTGGAAAAGTCGCTGTGAATCAAGGAAGTTTGAGAGTGCGTATGCATTTATCGGTGCGGGACAGGAGATTGACGGTCAGATCATTGTTGCAGACGGCGTAAACGAAAAAGGGCTTGCCGGCGGAATGCTATATTTTCCCGGGTATGCTTCTTATGAAGACTGTCCGTCGGCGGATGAAGGCATTGTCAATCTTGCGGCAATAGAATTTTTAAATTATTGTCTGGGTAGCTGTGCAGATACGCAAGCGGTCCGAGACTTGATTTTTCAAGTTTGTCTGGTGGGTATAAGCGACAGCGTAACGGGCATCGCAGCGCCGCTGCATTGGATTTTTGCCGATGCGTCCGGTAAAAGCATCGTGGTGGAAAAGACAGCAGATGTGTTCACTGTTTACGACAATCCGATTGGCGTGCTGGCCAACAGTCCGGAATTTCCCTGGCATATGACGCATTTACGCCTTTTTCTGGCGAATGATTCGTATCAAAAGATGGAAAGCGAGTGGGGGTCTGTAACATTACAACCTTTTGGACAGGGTGCTGGTTCCTATGGTATACCAGGCGATTATACGGCACCTTCACGGTTCGTCAAAACAGCGTTTCAAAAGACATATCTGACGGCGCCTGAAAATATTTCTGAAGCGATTGTAGCAGGGTTTCACATTCTCTCCGGTGTGGCCGTTCCTAAGGGTGTTGTGCTGAATGAAAATGGAAAACCGGATTATACACAGTATACGTCCTTTATGGATTTGCAGGAGAGTACTTATTATTATTCGACTTATGAGAATCGAACTGTCCGATATGCACAATTACAAGAGGTGGATATGGTGGCGGCAGAACCGGTAGCGCTTTGTAAGATGTTGGAACCTACAGCTTTTTATCCGATAAGTCGTTAGGTTTTGTTGTTGCTGAGGAAGTTGATACACTGGTTGGGGCTCAAAATGTATGCAGCAAAGACGACTTGGTCTTTTTCACCAATTAAAAGTATAACACGCTACATTATTCAATATCAAAATAAGTATTCCCAAAAGGGTACACCCTTTTGGGAAATTCTTTAAGGAAAATATTTTAAAGCATCATTGCAGTATCTATGTATTGATGTTTTTTCCGTAAATATAATTATAAGTTCTCGCGCGTTTACTTCTTCGTAAACATATTAAAGCAATTTATCTTGGGAAATTGAATTACGATTGCTACGTAATCATCTTCATATAATACATAGATTAAATCTAATTGATTTTAAAAAAAGAGACTAGCCAATTAAGAAACCATTGTTTAGCCCTAATTTTTTAACAAGAATATTATTGGCATTTGAAAATTTATCTTTAGTTGTATTGTAGTCAGTTAATCGCATTTTGAACCATTCATCCGGGGATATTATTTGTCCTGTAATATCGTAATGCATTTGTGGAGTAAGAAGAATGTAGTAGCTCATCACACGGTAAGAATTCATTGATTTATAAGTCAGAATAAAGCCAGAGATAGAGTAGTTGATAAAATTGTATTCATTTTTCATTTCTCTTTTCATATAAAAAATTTGCTATTGATAGTTTATAAAATTACAACATATTTCAAACTCAAAAATACACACTGATATGTCATCATTTTTTTCGCTTTATAAATTAACGCTATATTGTAATAATCACGAGTGTTTAGTTAGTTGAGGTAATCAACACAAGGTTTGTATTAGTACTAGCAGAAAATAACGGTGGAAACAAATCAAAATTCTGCATATTCGAAATTTCGAATTAGGAATGCCTTGCTTTAAAGCATAAATTGGTGTGTAAGAGCATAACCTAGCAGTATATTAAATAAAGGAAATGAATATTTCGTGCTTGGGGGATATTATGAAAGAATTATTGATGATTACATTCTACGGGAATATGTTCCTTTTCGACAACCATCTAAATGCCATCGAGTGTGAATCCTTGCAAGATTTGGCTAACTCCGGGCTTTTTAAAGAGTCGATAGATATAAATAATTATTCAGAAACCCTTTCAAAATATCTTGATATGGTATACCAAAAGTTTTCTATCACATTAGATCCGGTAAGAATTTCGTATATAGTAAGGATAACATAATAATAAACCTCCTGACTGGAACAGATAAAATCAGTCGGGAGGTTTTTTAAATTCTGACTATATACATACGTGTTAAATCTGATCTATTGCTTCTTGAGAGAATCCGAATGCTTCCATTAGGATTTGATTGGAAAACTTGCGGTATTGACTGGATGTATATGGAAAACTCTCCTTTGAGAAGTCAATTGTCCATCCACTAAATATTTGATCATAATATTTAAAATCATTTATTCCATTTATGCTCAACTGCCGAGTTAATGCAAAAATAAACCCATTTATCGAGATTACAGATAATAGTTTTGAATTTGTATCTTTCCAGTCATCCTTAAAACGCTTTCGTATTGCACTAAAATAAATATCCAATGTGTTTGCACAGAATTTAACATATTCTTTGATTGCATTATCATTCGATAATAACAATTTATCTTTATCCCCAGTCCAATACTCAAACAGGCTATTCCTATTTTCTGACGGATTAACAGTCACAAGATACCTAAGTGCAAAACGGACAATAGAGGCAGTCTTAATTTTTCCTGCGTCTAGAGAGGATGTTTGGAATAGATTCTTAAAAACACCTTCTCTATTTAGTTGTTCGATGACAAATTGAGCAATACTTTCATCAGCAATTGGATCTTTAATTCGCTTGATTTGCAGAAGAACATTTGGTGGAATAGCTTTAGTATTCGAATTAATATCCATGAATATTTCGCTCTGAATACGAGCACGATCCTCGGGTCTCATATCTTTTGGGAAAACTAAACCTGTAACAAGTAAGTGGAGTTCTTGCCTTAATTCAGCTATTTTCCGCTCTTGCGCACTATCAACACCGCTTTCATAGTGAGCAAAAATTCGGTGTTGACCATCGATTACACATACACTATTCAATTGCTTTGGCAAGATGAGTTGACAGTTTCCTTCCAGCGCAGTTATTTCGTCGATACTTTTGTGAGCACCAGTTGCATCTATAATCGAGATGCTATCAGGTAAAGCAACGATGATATTATTGAAGAAAGCGGCACCTTTTTTCTCCACAAAATCTCTAATATTTTTTATTTTTGCCTTTTCTATTAATCGCTGATATAACCAAATAGAATCCTCCCAGTTATCCTTACGTAAGACGTATGAGGTTTCTAGCAAATCTTCCGCTTTCATCATAAACGAAACTACACGAACCCCATTTTTTATACCCGTAAATTCTTTTGGATAAATAATTGGTGCTGTAATTTGCGCGATATCACTGGAACTGGAAGCCTTGCCTATCTGGTCAGCTGTAAGACCCAAAAATCTAAATATCTCGTTTCTTGCAGATAATTTTATACACGTCACAATCCATTGGAAGTATTCAAAAGTTTTGGGTTGAACGAATATTAAGTTGCCAAATAAATCATAGTCATCCTCGGATAGCGGTAATTCATCACGAGGTATGTATAAGCTAAATAACATAATCCTGTCAACATTGTATTTAGATAAAACGTCCGCTTTGTCCGGAAACCTTTCAATCAGTTTCTGCTGATACTCAGAAAGATTGGATTTTATCTCCATCGTTGTCTCATTTTTAGTGCGAATATGATCTCGTTTTCCAGTTGTGGCTACTGTATCTTCACAGAGTAACCAAATATTCTCATAAATGAATAGGGCATCGACCTCAACCTTGCGTAGACCGATTTTCATTTCATGATCGTTTGTGGCAATATACTTAAATCCTGCGCCCGTAAAAACGTTCCTGATTCTCTTCTTAAATGCTGTTTTTTGACGCTTTAATTTCTGTTCCTCAGTGAGAGGCCTTCTTTTTTTAGTTCTACTCTTCGTCACTATTTTTTCCCCTAACTTTGCGAAATTCTTCAGGCAATTTTGCAACAGCAGTATTTGTGTCTGGCTCAACTACCGGCTTATCTGCTCGTATCTTCACGCTGCCTTTTACCGTATCTTTCAAACGTGAAACAGATATGTCATAGTACTCCTCCATTAACTCAGCACCAACAAAACGCTTACCTTCAAGAAGAGCGGCTACTCCGGTTGTCCCTACACCCATAAATGGATCCAAGATCAGCCCATCGGCAGGTGCCAATGCTTTTATCAAGCGCTGTGGGATAACAACAGGGAATTGACAGGGGTGAGTTGTTTTTTCTACATGCTGTGCTTTTACATTTGGAATCTCCCAAACATCAGAGGGGTTTTTTCCAAGGGGATTACCACTCAATTCACCCTTGTTTGGCCCCTTATAGGATCTCTTACCTGGATATTTCTGAGGAATTCTTACATTGTCAAGGTTAAACAATCCTTGTTTACCTTTCGAAAACCATAGAATAGTTTCATGTCTGCCGCTAAATCGATTCGTGCTATTTAACCCATGTCCAAATGTCCAAATTATCCGATTTCGTAGTATAAGCGGATAATTAAGATTTTTGCTCTCTGATGTAAAAATATCGTATATTACATAGTCTAGTGGCACGACACACTTATTTGAAACATGATATCCCACTTGCCAACATACGCTTCCGCCGGGTTTTAGAATACGATATATGTCTTGAAAAATATCCTTATGCTGTTTTTTGAAAGTCTCGATGTCATCATGAGGGTCTTCATATGCCTTTCCCATACAGTATGGAGGAGACGTAATAACCATATCGACAATTTCATCTGGGATTTTTCTTAGTAGCTCAATGCAGTCACCATTATAAAGTGTAACCTGGTTTTCTTCACGGAATTTTTTATATATTTTCATAAAGAATGCTTCCTAAACATTAAGATATATAGTTTAATTTACTCTATCATAACACACTTTGACAAAAACCTACAATGCTCTTCCAAAGAGAGAATATTTTAAAGCAAAAATTCAATGTATCTGTTTCCAACCAAGTTTGGGCTAGTGATATTACCACATTTAAGGTTAAGGATAGGTATTGAACAATTACAAATCGGAGCGTGAGTTCCGTGCCAGCGTCGATGAATGCATACGTTTCTACAATTTGGAACGGCCTCACAGTACATTGGCTTACAGAACACCGGACCGGTTTGAGAGTGAATATGAAAACAAACAAAAGAAAGCGGGGTGATTGGACAGGGGATTCAAAAGTGATGAATTTTGATTTTTGGGAAATAGTTTTCACATTTTCCAATTTTTTGTCTTTACCATTACATTAGAGCAAATATAAGAAATATATCGATGATACAAAAAGAAATAACTTCGAATCTTGGACAATCCAACAAAACTGTTCCAAATTTTGAAATTGCTTCAAGTGGTGGAGATGAGGGGACTTGAACCCCTGGCCTTTCGGATGCGAACCGAACGCTCTCCCAGCTGAGCTACACCCCCACATTGTATAAATAACACATACATTATATTGCAGAGATTAACAAAAGACAAGAATGAATTCATAAAGTTTCTTTTTATCTTCGTGAAGGCAAATGCTGATGTCTTTGTTTTCAGCAGGCGATGATTTTAGTTGGTCCATTTTTCTAATAGTTGTGGCGGAAAGGTGCCTGTTGAATAAGACACGCTGGTATTTACAGCGGCATATAATACTATGGCGCTAATAATGAATTTAATATTTGTAAATTAGTAGTTATATAAAGATAAAGAAAGGAATTTTCCATGGAAAATTACTATAACCAAATGCAGTACAGCCCATACTGCAATATGTGTTATGATTTTAATAATTGTTGTATTTGTCCCTACAGAGGGCCCACAGGTGCAACAGGGCTCACGGGTGCGACAGGCGTGACTGGCGCGACAGGTTTAACGGGGCCGGTAGGGGCAATTGGAACCAGAGGAGCGACAGGAATTGAAGGGGTCACAGGCCCAACAGGGCCAACTGGTGCTGATGGTGACGATGGCGAGGACGGTGCGGTTGGAGCAACGGGTCCGACTGGAGCAACCGGTGCTTTTAGTTCAGATGAAACGTTATTTACGGTTGCCGGCCCAACAGGAAGTGCCACTTTGGGATTAGGTGACCCTTTAACTTTCCGATCTAATA
>CALGIV010000111.1 GCA_937914785.1 uncultured Eubacteriaceae bacterium
GCCGGCGGCTTTTTGCCGCGCTTTTCAGCTGCTGGAAAAGCGCGAAGAAGGCAAAGAATAAACAATTAACAAAAGCCAGACATTAAATCAGCCAACATAACATTTATCACAACGACCCCAAAACCCTGCTTGCAAAAACAGTTTACCTTTACATTCACTATTGACTTAATTTGCCGACCTCAAGAACCTACAGTATCTACTTAAGTTACCATCAAACTACATTAACTTAAAATTTTTACGAAATAAAAAAACTGTTACCCAACGATCTAAATCATTGAGCAACAGCTTTTACTTTCATTAACTATGAAGGATCAGCGCGATAAACTCCAACGGCTCGTCGCCAATATTTTCGATACTGTGGCTGTTCTTATCCGGTGTTTCACAAACATCGCCGGGGCCGATCTCCATCTCCGTATCATTATCAACATACTTCCCTTTACCGCTTAAAAAGTAAAACCACTCGGTCTCACCCTCATGCATATGGTAGCCGATCGACGCGCCGGGCTCTAAGACAAAATGATTGAACAATCTGCCCTTGCCATTTAAACCCTCCGCCTCTGCAAGCACTTTTGCCAAGACTTTGCCATTGCCGTCTTTTAATCTTTCAATTACTGCTTCTCGAACTTTTCGTACCATTCACATTTTCCTCCTGTAATATCAATTTATCCTAAATCTGCTAACTAAACAAAACGAGTGCAATCATTTCCAACTTATTATCGCCGGTATTTTTCAGGCTATGAGACTCTCCGTGCGGCGTTTCACAAACATCGCCTCCTGATACCTGAACTTCTTTGCCGTTATCGTTAAACACGCCCTCGCCTTTGATAATGTAGTACCACTCCGTATCACCCGTATGCTGATGATAACTGATCGAAGCGCCGGGATCTAAAACGATATGGCTAAACATCCTGCCTTTTTTGTTTAAACCGTCGGGCGGCTCGATAATATTGACCGTTGCCTGACCTTCACCGGCACCGCCCAGCTTTCCCATTACGACCGATGGTGCTTTTCGAACTCGTTGCATCTTTGTCCTCCTCAAATTTTATTATTTTTATTATAACATAAAAAAGCAACATTTCAATCATCCAAAAACCAAACATTTGTTTGCTTTTTGCGTTCAGGCATGCTATACTCTTTTTAAAGGAGAATGACCATGATAGACGAAAAAACCATACAGAAACTGGAAATTTTATCCGATGCGGCCAAGTACGATACGTCCTGCTCCTCCAGCTTTACAAACTCCCCCGCGCGTTCGAACGTCGCTTCCGGCATTTGCCACACGTACACCGCAGACGGCCGATGTATCTCATTGCTCAAAGTGCTCTACAGCAACCGCTGTATCTATGACTGCACTTATTGCGCCAACCGCGCCAGCAGCAACTGCGCACGGGCCAGTTTCACTCCGGAAGAACTCGTCAACCTTACCGATGCATTTTACCGCCGCAACTATATCTCCGGCCTGTTCTTAAGCTCTGCCGTCGAAATTTCGCCGAACAGAACGATGTATAACATCTACAAAACGCTGGATATGCTGCGTAACGAATACCGGTTTAAGGGCTATATCCACGCCAAAGCCATTCCGGGTGCCGATCCGGCTTTAGTTCAAGCCTGTGGCTTTCTTGCAGACCGTATGAGCATCAACGTGGAGCTTCCTTCCCGCGCCGGCCTGAAAACACTTGCACCGCAAAAGGATTTGAACCAGATTGTCGGGCAAATGGGCGCTATCGCTTCAACCATCGACAGTACACCACTGCAATATGCGCTGGCCGCCAGACGGCAGCCCTATCTGCCCGGCGGGCAATCGACACAGATGATCGTCGGCGCAACGCAGGATAACGACTATCAGATTATGCGCGTCACAAAATATTTATATAATACACTAAAGCTTTCCCGCGTAGCTTTCTCCGCTTACATTCCCGTTCAGGAAAGCAGCCTGCTGCCGTCGATCCACAGCGCTCCGCCGCTGAAGCGCGAAAACCGTCTTTATCAGGCGGACTGGCTCCTGCGCTACTATCACTTCGACGCAGAGGAGCTGCTCTCGCCCGATACGCCTTACTTCTCGCTCGAAATCGACCCCAAGACGAACTGGGCATTGAACAACTATCATCTCTTTCCCATCGAGGTAACGACCGCCGATTACAAAACCCTGCTGCGCATCCCCGGCATCGGCCGCCGAAGCGCCAAGCGCATCGTCAATCTCCGGCGGAATACAACGCTTGACATCGACACGATAAAACGCATGGGGGTCGTGTTAAAGCGCGCCAAGTATTTTATTACCGTCAACGGCCGCCGCGCAATCGGTGCCGAATATTACCCCGAAGAACTGCGCGAATACCTTTCCAGCGACAGCGGCATACAGATGTCCTTCTTACACTTGCTCAAGCACGATGATATCCGGGAGGAAAATCATGCTTTATGCATACGATGATTCCTTCGAAGGGCTTTTAAGCGCATTGTATTTTTACTATACGACGCCGGAGGTTATCATTACTTCTTTGTGCAACCTGCCACCGCTGCTTAATGCCGAGACGCTTGAGACAAATATGAGGTATACGGAAAAATTTGCCGAACGCATTATCAAACGCTTCGGATATACCGCCTACCGCAACGTCTATTACGCTTACTTAAGCGAATCCGCCACAAGAGAGCGCGATATCATCGATTATCTCGATAGCCTGATTCGCCAGGATGGTAAATACGCTTACAAAATTCACGCTTACCGTCACAAAGTAGAGGGGACTATTCATCTCTACAAAGGATTTCTGCGCTTTAAAGATGCGGGCAAATTCCTGTACGCCGAGATGGAACCGGAATACGATATCTTAATCTTCCTCGCGCGCTATTTCGCCACACGTCTGAATCATACACCTTTTATTATCTGCGACCGGGCACGCAACACCGCGCTATTGCATAACGGCAGCACTTTTGTGATACACTATATCGACGAAAGCGTGCAGTTTTCCGATGTTGACGATGAAGCGCTCGTTCAAACGCTGTACCGGTCGTTTTTCAACAGTGTCAGCATTCAAAGCCGCCCTAATGAACGCAATCAGCGCAGGCAGTTTCCGCTGAAATTTCGAAAATATGCGCTGGAGTTTGACAATCATGACAACAAGCGATAAAATGAAATAAAAACTCTGGCAAGGTGTAAATAATCATGGACTACATCAAGGTGTTCGCCCGCAGGTTTACCAAATCGGACATCTCGTCGCTGGCGGCGCAGATGACTTATTTTCTTGTCCTTGCTTTTATCCCCGTGCTGATGGTCGCCATTTCCATTTCCAGCCGCTGGCTTGTACCGGAAAGCATCCTCGGCTATCTGGAATTCATCTTACCGGAAAGCGCCGTTCTCGTCATTTCCAATGTCATCAATGAATTGATTGCCAGCAACATCAGCTACTGGACTTTACTGTTCTCTCTGTGGCTGGTCAGCAGAGGGTTGCGCAGTATTATGAACGGATTGTCAAAATCTTATATCGGCGCACCGCCGCGCAACTACATCAAACACTACCTTATGTCGCTCGTCTTTGCCGTTCTGTTCGTCATTCTCATCGTCCTGTGCCTGGTCATCATCGTCTTTGGACGCTATATTATGAGCTATCTTTTCGACTACCTGACGATCGGCAGCAGCTTTGAATCCGTATGGGGTATTTTAAAATATATCATTGTTTTCAGCTTAATTACGGTCGTCTTTTGTATGATCTTTTCTTTTGCGCCCAGCATCAAACTGAAATTTAAAGATGTAATTATCGGTGCGCTGTTCACCTCCATCGGATGGATTGTTATGTCACTTGCATTCAGCTTCTACGTCGGCCATTCCAGCCGCTTCGGGGTTATCTACGGCAGTCTTGGCGGACTGTTCATTCTACTGATTTGGCTTTACTTGTCGACGATTATCCTGCTGATCGGCAATGAAATCAACGCGACGATTTTTCTTTTCCGCTATATGCCGCAAGAAGTGCACAATATCCGACAGGATGATTCTTTTGAAGACTTTGAAGCATTAATCCGCCTCGCACAAAAAAAACGGCGGCGAAAAACGCCGCCGCCAAAACAAAAGGATTAAATTATGTACGCTTAAAAGTATAACTTTCCCTTATTTAAAATATCGATTTAACAATCCTTCAAATACACAGCCATGGCGCGCTTCATCTTTACACATTTCATGTACCGTATCGTGTACGGCATCATAGTTCAGCTGTTTTGCCAAGGTCGCTAATTCTTTCTTGTAAGCACAGGCGCCCTGTTCTGCCATCACGCGCATTTCCAGATTCTTCTGCGTGCTGTCGGATACGACTTCACCGAGCAGTTCTGCAAATTTCGCTGCATGTTCCGCTTCTTCCCACGCAATGCGCTTATACGCTTCCGCGATTTCCGGATATCCCTGACGGTCGGCAACACGGCTCATCGCCAAATACATCCCGACTTCTGTACATTCGCCTGTAAAGTTCATTTTTAAACCTTCGACAATTTTCGGATCCAAGTCTTTTGCGACACCAACGACATGCTGGTCGGCCCATTCAACCTTGCCTTCTACGACTTCTACAAACTTTTCTGCCGGCGCATTACACTGCGGACATTTTTCCGGCGGTGTATTTCCCTGATGAATATAGCCACAAACTGTACAACTCCATTTTTTCATATCCATACCTCCACAATAATAATATTAGTAATTGTTATTATTATATCATAAAAAAAGAAGAATGCAAGTATTTTCTGCATTCTTTTACCTTTTATTTGAAAAAAAAGCCTGCATCAGTCTTTTGGATTCCTCCGCCAAAATCGATCCATAAATCTCCAATCTGTGCTGCCCAATCACATCATATAAAAACATTTTCGAATAAATACATCCCATTTTCGGCTCCTCTATGCCGTAGACAAGCCGACTGATGCGTGAAGCAATAATTGCACCGGCACACATTAAGCAGGGTTCTACCGTCACATACAATTCACATCCGGTTAACCTTGAGCTTTTCAGCACTTGCTGCGCCTGTGTGATGACGAGCATCTCGGCATGCGCCAGTGCATCCTTCTTCTTTTCACAGCGGTTGTGCGCATGCGCGATCAATATGCCGTCTTTAAATATCGCAGCACCCACCGGAACCTCCCCCGCCTCAAAAGCTTTTCGCGCTTCCTTCAGCGCGATTTGCATTTTCTTCTGCATTGCTTACTCCAAACTAATGCGGTTGAACAGCCGCATAATATCTTCACTGACCGCATTTTCTTTTTCTTCGCCCGCGATGTCGATAACCGACGCTCCCTGATGCAACATCAGCAAACGATTGCCATACTCCAGCGCATAACGCAAATTGTGCGTTACCATAACCGTCGTCAGGCGATGTTCGATGACAATCTTTTCGGTCAACTGCATGATCAATTCCGCCGTCGCCGGATCCAATGACGCCGTATGCTCATCCAGAATCAAAAATTCCACCGGAGTTAAGACCGACATCAGCAGGGCAATCGCCTGCCGCTGCCCGCCGGATAAGGAGCCAACTTTCACGTCAAGTTTATCTTCCAATCCCAAATTTAACTCCCGCAGCCGGTCGCGATACACTTCGATGCGCTTCTTATCGGTACCGCTTCTTAAATTATACGGCTTATTCTTGTTATCTGCCAGCGACATATTTTCCAAAATCGTCATTTGAGGACAAGTACCCATCGACGGATCCTGATAGACCCTGCCGATTTTCTCATACCGCCGGAAATCTGCCTGTTTGGTAATATCCTTGCCTGCTAAAATCACCTGCCCGCCTTCCATATCGATACTGCCACAAATCACATTGAGCAGTGAAGTCTTGCCGCTGCCATTAGAGCCGACGACAGAAATAAAGTCCCCTTCCTGAATCGTCAGATTAAAACGGTTGAAGAGATAGTTTTCATTTGCAGTGCCCAAACCATATACTTTGGTAATATCCCTCAGCTCAAGCATTTTGCTTCACCTTCTTCTTACGCTCTCGGCTCACGATGAGAATGACTAAAAACAGTATGGCCATAATCAGCTTTAAATCTATTGCGTTCATACCCAGGGCAATTGCGCCGGCCACACATCCTTTATAAAGGATGCTGCCGATAATAACTGCCGTCGTACTTTTAATAAAGCGTACATTTTTGAACATATTCGTCCCAATGATCACCGTCGCAAGGCCGATTACGACGGCGCCGATACCCATCGTCGCCTCAAAGAAGCGCTGTTGCTGCGCTAAAATCGCACCGGAGAGTGCGACCAGTGCATTCGCGATCGTCAACCCGAGAATCTTCACACTGCCATTGTTCTTTGCCAGACTGGTCACAAGGACCGGATTATCGCCAACCGCACGCAACAGATAGCCCGATTTTGTCCTCAAATACAGATCCAATGCAATCTTTACGATGACCACCATTACCAAAGCGATGATCAACGTATGATAACGGCTGAGCGATGCCGGCAACAGCGCCCCTATACCACTGTTGAAGATGGTATTAAAGTCAAACAGCGCCAAATTCGCCTTTCCGGCAATATGCAAATTGACTGAATACAGCGCCGTCATCATAATAATACTGGCCAGCAGGTTGCGAACTTTAAATTTGACATGGATAAATCCCGTCAAAAATCCCGCAACTGCCCCGCAGCCCAACGCTGCCAACAAGCTTAGATATGGATTGACCCCTTTCGTGATCAATACGGCCGATACGGCAGCGCCCAGCGGGAGACTGCCGTCGACCGTCAAATCCGGAAAATCCAATATTGTATACGTGATATAAACACCGAAGGCCATGATCGCATAAATCAAGCCCTGTTCCAAAACGCCAATGATGATATCCATTTTCTCACTTCCGTCCGCAATTATATCAACAGGATATATGATGTGATATCCTGACTTGCCTGCCGAGAGATACCACTATCGGCAGGCAAGTATTTCTTATTCATTTTTCACGCTGTTTACACGTTCGGCATATTCCGGCGTCAATTCAAGGCCGAAGTCCGCCATCACTTCTTCATTGATGTACAGGCTGCTTTCCTTGATGATCTCATAGTCTATCTCTTCTGCCGTCATTTGACCTTTGAGCACTTTTGCCGCCATCTGGCCGGTCTGAATACCCAGCTGGTAGTATTCAATGCCTTCTGCGGCAACACAACCCAGCTTGACCTGCTCAATTTCACTGCCGAAAATTGGAACACCCTTCGCATTCGCCTTATCCAGCAGAACCGACAACGAACCGACAACCGTGTTATCGGTCAAGTTCGTCATCACGTCCACCTTGCTTATAAGGCTGTCCATCGCAAGCGGAATATCGCCCGATGCACTGACTCCCTGTGTAACGATTTCGAAACCATACTGCGGCGTCAGCGCTTCATAATCTGCAATCGCCGATTCTGAGTTCACTTCACTCAACGTGTACAAAATCCCTACTTTCGTCGCTTCCGGCATCAGCGCGCGGATCAGCTTCAGTTGCGCTTCAACAGGCAGCTTATCGCTCGTCCCCGTAACATTGCCGCCTGTCAGGCCGGCCGCCACGGGATCCGTCACCGCCGTAAAGACGACCGGAATATCCTTACCGTCCGCCGCATTATAAGATGCCTGCGCAGACGGCGTAGCGATCGCACAGATCAGATCCACATTGTTCGATACCTGACTTTGCGCAATCAGATTTGCCGTTCCGCTGTCGAACTGCGCATTCTGATATTCAATCGTCAAATTTTCTCCTTCTACGATGCCTTCCATACGAAGCCCTTCTAAAAAGCCCTCACGGCAGTTATCCAGCGAAGCATGATCGCCGAACTGGTTGATGCCAATCGTATAGCTTTCACCGCTGCCGCCGCCACTGCCGCATCCAACCAACATACCACACAGTACTAATACACATAAAATAATTGTTCCCGTTTTTTTCATTTCTGTTCTCCTTCTTTTTCTTTTCAATGCAATGATCCATTCTGCTCTCTGTATCGCCAATCGCTTTGCATACTTCATCCCCCTGACAATAAAAAAACCATATATCTTCAAATTAAGATATATGGGACGAATAAACCGCGGTACCACCCAAATTGACTTAGATTACTAAGCCCGCTTTCTCGCGCACTAACATACGCGGCACTTTTGTAACAGGTGTGCTTCCCGTCAGCGCCTACTTTAAATATTTCGGGCTGCCCTCAAAAGTCCATTCATATTTTCGTCGTATGCCGCTTTTCACCATTTGCGGCTCTCTGGAATACCACTGCAAAATATTACTATTCTTTCTCAACGGTTTTGTTATAGCATTCATCATACACTGTAAAAAATATTTTGTCAATATATTTTTAAAAGGCAATTCGCAGGAATTGCCTTTTAATCTATTTTATGGTTTTATTGCAGAGCTGTTACTCTTCTGCCGTATGCCAGAAACTCAAAGTAACTGTACAGCGGAACCGGCACATCATTATAACGGATTTCAAAATGCAAGTGTGAGCCCGTACTGTTGCCCGTATTCCCCATCGCGCCGATATACTGTCCCTGCTTCACCTCATCGCCAACAGATACACCGTAGCTGGACAAGTGGCCGTAAAGCGTAGAATAACCGTTTTCGTGGCGAATCTTGATACACATCCCATAGCCCGCGTTCCACTGCGTCATAATGACAACACCGGAATCTGAAGCGTAGATTGGTGTGCCAACCGAGTTTGCAATATCCACTGCAACGCCATTTGCGTGTGAACCGCCGCGCTCATCGTAAGATGAGACAACGCCGCTTGTCGGGAATAAGAACCTGCCTGTGCTCTGTGCTGCCGGCAACGCCAGTGTCCCTATATACTGCACCTCGGCGACCGGCTCTTTCGTTATTTCTGAGCTGAGCTGTACTTCTTCCACCTGCTTGCCATTTACATACGTGATCTCAGAAGTAATCGTCTGTTCTCCGGGTATGCCGGCCGTTTTCACCTTCTTCTGACCTTCATACAGCGTCGATGTCGACTCAAATTCCACACCATACGGAATTTCCTGCGTATACGTAACCTGCTTTTTCGTCGTAATCGTCACGGCCGGCCTGTTGGAAAGCGAACTTTCCGTCATAAACTTTTCTTTATCAAAACTCAACGCCGACATAACGTCCTCGTCATCAGACGCCGAACCCTCTGCACGCATTGCCAGGCTCGCCGCCACATTCGTATTCATCGCGGCATTCTGCCCGATGGCATCTTCTCCGAAAATACTGGCCACAACGCTGTCCGGCGTCTCGACCATCGACATATCAATAATGCGTTCTTCATATTCAATTGTCTGATCAATTTCGGCTTCCCCAATCAACGTCTCGTTCTCTTTCGTCGCCGTATACTGCAGCGTCAAAGCATTGAGCACCGCTTCGCCATCTTCTTTAGAACCGACACAGGCCAACTCCTGGCCGTCTACCAAAATGACAACGCCTTTGACATATAATTTATTAAAGCCTAATTCATAGACCGCTTTTTTACATTCTTCCAAATTCAATGCATCATTACTGAAGTTAAACGGCGCCTTCGTATAAACGACCGTCTGCTCATAATACAAATCTCCAATATCGAGCCATTCCGTCATATCGTTCTCAACGGTTTTTAACGCCACCTCAAATGTATTCGTATCCCTTACAGTACCCACTTCACTGCCATTTAAATAGACCGCATAGCCTGAACCCACCTGCGGCAGGAAAATCACCAGCATCGCCAGCAATACTCCGCACCCTACAATTGCCGTGCGCAAAGAATACCGCCTGATCCCTTTTGTAAAATTTCGAAAAGCTACCGCAAACAAATCCGTCCAATACTGTACGGCACACTGAAACCAGCAAAGCTTATAATCCGTTTCCTGAATCCACATAGAAAAGGACGTTCCACCCGTTGTAACACCTCTTCTTCGCTTCGTATCACGTTGCCACTTTACATAAGTCATTTCGTCGATCAAGTGTCGCCGATTTTTCTTGCGCAGCAACTTTTGATTCAGTGCCTGAAGTTTTTTATCATAATCACGTCGCATTTGTAATCGTAATTTCATTATTCACCTATCGTCTTACGTTAGTATGTTACAATTCTGTTACAATTAGCATTATACCTTATACATTTCCAATAGTCAATAGTATTTTAAATGTATTTCATTGACTTCACTGAAATGAACAAGACAATATTTTATATATTACAGCATTTTTTATTAAATTTTGACAAATAAATAACTATTATTGAAAATTTATTACTATGCTACTATACTTAATGATAAATTCTTGTATTTTTAATCATATATTAGAGATTAATCCTAAATTAAAACGTTTTAATTGTATAAATTTTCTAAAAATACACATATTCTTTAATATTTATACATACACATACTATGCTCTGAACTTATATGCTCAAAATCATAATGATCAAAAATGTACTTTAGAATGATTTTTTTTATTACCGTAATCGTTTAAACTATTTTTGCACATTATGTTGAGCTGTATAGTTAAGTTACTGAAAGGGAGGGATGCGGCGGCGCAGAACCATTTTATTCTACTTGACCGACTCGACCATTGAGGTAATTTCAGTTTTTATCTCGTTACGACACACAAATCTTTTGAAAGGACTTATTTACGTTTAATGAAAGTATTATTAGCTATTATTCCCGTCCTTATCGTATTGATTGGTCTTGGACCGCTGAAACTTTCTTCCGTAAAAGTCGCACCGGTCGCGATGGTTGTTGCAATGATCATCGGCGTATACGGCTTTGGTACTACCTGGGGTGACTTGATCGTTCCCGTGTTCCTGAAAAGAGGTGTATTTGAAGGATTAAAAGCATTCTTTATGATCTCGGGAGCCTATTCATTGCTGCGCTTTATGCAGATGACAGGTGCTATTGAGAAAATCAAGTCCACAATTTCAGATTTGACACACGACAAGCGCGCCCACGTCATCATCATCGCCATTTTCCTGGGCACATTCTTTGAAGGCGCCGCCGGAAGCGGCACGCCTGCAGCGATCTGCGCACCACTGCTCGTCGGCCTCGGCTATGAGCCGATGACAGCTGCAGTGGTCTGCTTAATCGCCAACTGTGTCCCTGTCTCGTGGGGCGCAGCCGGCCTGACGACAATTATGCCGGCGACGAGCACGGACATCAACAAATTTATGACTGTCCTAGAAGCCTCCGGTGCAGCCGGCAAAATGCATATGATCGGCGCACTGGTCATCATGTTTATTGCGATCTGGTTCGTTTTCGGCAAAAAGGGATTCAAAGGAATGGGGCCCTATTTAATTATCAACTCCATTTTATACGCCGGCCTTATCGCCCTTACTTCACACACGATGCCTGAAATTGTGGGCATTGCAACCGGGATGCTCATGGTTGCCATCAACATCCTATTGTTCAAAGTCTTTAAATTTAAGACGACGACGCCGGATGAATTTGTTTACGAACCCGATCTAAGCGCTGTAAAATCCGGCGGAGAGATGTCGGCCGTTATGGCCTTTATACCGTATATCCTGTTGTGTATCTGTATTCCGGTCGTTCGTTTCTCACTCCCGCTACCCTTCCTGGCGAAAATTGGCTTTACAACCTGGGTTGGCTGCACGATTTATATCGTCATTTTCTTAAGCTCCCTCATCGTGCCGGGCGGCAGGAAAGTTGTATTCAGAGCCATCGGCAATGCGTTTAAATCCGTATGGCTTTCCGGCATTGCAATCGTCTCTATGGTCACGCTGGCTGCCGTGATGAACGGCACGGGGATGACGCAGGCAATCGCCAATTTCCTAACCGGCGTCGGCGGAATCTATCCGGCATTCGCCGTCCTTATCGGCGTACTCGGTTCATTCGTATCCGGTACCGCTGCGACATCAAACAATATGTTCGGCGCCATGCACTGCTACGCCGCTGTTGAAATGCAGATGAACCCGATTCCGGTCTTTGGCGCGCAAAACGCCGGCGGCGCACTCGGCAATATGATCTGTCCGTTCAATGTCGTACAGGTTGCCACCACGACCGGTATGCCTGGGCAGGAAGGCAAGATTATGAAACGCGTTTTGCCGGCATTCTGTATCGTACTGGTGCTCTATATGGCACTTGCGTTACTATACACCCATGCCCTATTTCCATTCAGTACCTATCCTGGTATGATTGGTTAAGAATATGGAATGCGAAAAAAGCGGCTTGATAAGGCCGCTTTTTTATTTTTGTTCTCTATTCCATTTTCTCAAATGTATAATAAGTTTTCCCGCCATCGGCAATCTGCCTGCTGTGCACACAAAAGACTTCATCGATTTTGCCGCTTTGATAAATACGCTGCGGCGTATCGTATAAGAGTACTTGTCCGTCACGCATTAAGCATATATAATCCGCACAATCAAGCGCCTGAGCAACATCGTGCATAACGGCGATGACCGTTTTTCCTGCGTTTCTTAATTCCCGTATAATACGAATCATTTCCAGCTGATGCCTGATATCCAGGTACGTCGTCGGCTCGTCCAGCAACACCACCGCGGTATCCTGCGCAATCGTCGATGCGATGTAGGCAAGCTGCCGCTGCCCGCCGGAAAGTTCCGCAATATTCTGATGCTGATATTGCGCCGCATTTGTCAGTTCAAGCGCATAGGCGACTTTTGCTTCATCTTCTCGGGTCGGCTTTTTACCAAATCCCAGATATGGATAGCGGCCATGCATCACGAGCGAATAAACGCTCATATTGGCCTGTATGCGGTTTTGCGGCAGCAGAGAAACGCGCTTCGCATACGCCTTCGGACTGTATTGCATCATATCTTCTCTATCGAACAACACCGCGCCGCTTTGCGGTTTTAACAGGCGCGACATCACGCGCAGCATCGTCGTCTTCCCGCAGCCGTTTGGCCCAATGATCACGGAGAGCGCCTCTTTCTTAAAATGCACCTGCACATCTCTTAACTGCCAGGCGGCCGTATAAGATGCACTCACCTTGCGCAGTTCAATCATAGAGCCGTCCCCGCCTTCGTTTGAACAACAAATAAATAAAGAACGGCGCGCCGATGATGGAGATCACAATCCCTGTTGCAATTTCGTAGGGTGAAAACGCTATGCGCGCGATATTGTCACACAATAAAACGAAAATCGCTCCGATAAGCCCCGCGGTTAAAACGACCGTACGGTTATCATACCCGACAA
>CALGIV010000112.1 GCA_937914785.1 uncultured Eubacteriaceae bacterium
GTTATATGTTCCTCAAAGTCGTACATTGGCATATGGAGCGGAAGAGCCAGTTCCAAAGCGATGGTGGCGAAATGGTGCGCGATAAGTATAACGTCATGCCTGTTACAAATTTCAAGGCAAGAAGTTGCCAGAGAAGCGTAGCTGGCTGGGGTCATATCCTTTTCGCGCAGAATGATTGCGTCCGGCTTTGCTTTTGCAATTTTTTCAACTTGTGCAAGAAAATCGCCTGTACACAATTTCCGGTTTGTGATAGCGTAAATCATTTTCAAACCCTTACATAATCTGTAAAAACAGGCTGCATTCCGCGGCGGGCGATGGCGCTGCGCACATCGTCTACACTGCGCGGGTCAGAGATGTCGAATTGTTCGTCGCCTTTGGCCTCCTCGCCATGGCCGCCGACACCGACGCTGACGCCCGCCGAAATTTTCGTCGCAGCGAGGCCGATGACATTGTCACGAAAGCCTGCGCGCTCCCGCGTGGAGATCGTAATACCCGCAAAAGGCATAAACAGGCGATAGGCCAGCATCGTCTGTAAGAGCTGACGTTCCCCCACATCGTTGGGATTGTTCTTTGCATTGTTGATATAAGGCCTTAAGCGCGGAAAGGAGAAAGCAATCTCGGCGTGTGGATACTTCTTTTGCAGCAGTGATGCGTGCAGCCCGGCCGCATACGCATCCTTTCGAAAATTGCCAAGTCCTAAAAGGGCGCCGAAGGCTACGCCGCGCATGCCGCCCAGAATCGCGCGCTCCTGTGCGTAAAACCGATAGGGATAGATACGTTTTGTACCCATCGGATGCATTTCGTCATATCGGTCGGTATCGTACGTTTCCTGATAGACGCTGACAAAATCGGCGCCGCAGGATTGAATATACCGGTATTCTTCGACATTGAGCGGGTAGATTTCGATGCCGACGGTAGAAAAGTATTGATTGGCCAGACGGACTGCGTGACCGATATACTCCGGACCGGACGCGCCGCGGCATTCTCCGGTTAGAATCAGGACTTCCTGCAGTCCGGTTGCGGCAATCGTGCGGAGTTCCGTTTCAATTTCTTCCATCGTCAGTTTACCGCGCTTGATTTTGTTAAAGCAGTTAAAGCCGCAGTAGACGCAATGATTTTCGCAGTAGTTGGCGATATACAACGGCGTGAACATCGTAATCGAATTGCCGAAGAAGCGCGCTGTTTCAGCTCTGGCACGTCTGGCCATCTCTTCCAAGTGCGCTTCGGCAGCAGGGGACAGCATGGCGGCAAAATCTTCAACGGACAGCGAATCTTTTCTTAGTGCCGCCTGAACAGAGGCGGACGTGTACTGTTCGTAGTCGTAATCGTTCATCTGTCTCAGTACCTGCTCCATCATATCGGAGTCGATGACGTCCATATCGGGCAGGTAGGCCATATGGTCGGTCTTTTTTCTTTCCATCACTACTCCTCCAAAAACCCGGTCAGCGGGCTGGAAGCTTCTGCATTTTGCTCAAGTACGCGGCCCAGGCCGGCCAAGTAAGCTGCCCGGCCGGATTCAATGGCCAATCTGAATGCTTTGGCCACCAGCGCGACATCGCCGGCAGTGGCAATTGCCGTATTCGCCATAATGGCATCTACGCCCATTTCCATCGCTTCACAGGCTTGTGACGGCCGGCCGATACCGGCATCCACAATGATCGGCAGGTCGATTTCATCGATGAGGATTTGGACGAAATCACGTGTCAGCAGCCCCTTGTTGCTGCCGATTGGTGCGCCTAAGGGCATAACGGCAGCAGCGCCGGCATCTCGCAATGCGCGCGCCGTCACCAGATCCGGATAGACGTAAGGCATGACGATAAAGCCTTCCTTTGCGAGCGTCTCGGTCGCTTTGACGGTCTCATAATTATCGGGCATTAAGTATTTGGAGTCGTGGATGACTTCGATTTTGACAAAGTCGCCGCAACCAAGACTGCGCGCCAGCCGCGCGATGCGCACAGCTTCTTCGGCTGTTCGCGCACCGGAAGTGTTCGGCAGCAGTGTGATGCCCTCAGGCATATAATCTAAAATATTTTCTTCGCCGCCGACGTTGGCGCGGCGAAGTGCCAGTGTCGCCATTTCAACGCCGGCGTTTTCGATCACTTTTTTTGTATCTTCCAAAGAGAACTTTCCGGAACCCAATATAAATCTGGAACAAAAAGAAACTCCGCCAATCATCAACATATCATTCATCGTATTATTCTATTCCTTTCATACCTCGGTAATATTTAAGATCAGGCGCAAGACCATATTGGCCTGATGTCCGGCACAGATAAGTACTCTGGGTGCCATCAGACCGAAACCGATGCGCGCTTCATTGATATCGTCGCCGCAGATGTACAAGTTTCTCATCTTCTGCTTTGTGCAGGTTGGAAGAGTCATAACCGGCGAGACCGGAGGCAGCGACAATTTTAATTTCCGGAAGCTGTTTTAATGCCGTGTTAACGAGCATTGCCTTTTCACCTGCATCATCAAATGCTTCACATAAAATTTCGTAACCTGAAAACAATTCGGTAACTTCTTCTTTGACGATGCGCACCGTTTTTGTTTTTACTTCGATAAACGGATTGATGCGGAAGATGTGGTCTTTTAATGCTTTGGTTTTATACCGTCCCAAATCGGCAATTTCATAATTTTGACGGTTTAAATTGCTCGGTTCCACGATGTCGTAATCGACAAGCAGTAATCTGCCGACGCCGATGCGCGCAAGTGCCAAAGCGATAGTGGATCCCAGGCCGCCCAGGCCGGCGATGGCAACTTTGGCGTTTTTCAATTTTTCGTGTACGTGGGGCGTATGACGGGCAGCCATCATCGCTTCAAGCTGCTCGCGCGGAGGCAATACGTCCTTTTTAATAATAAACAGTGTATCGCCATCTGAAAGTGCGGCATCTTTGCGGAGCTGGAATCCGTTTAAAATGACAATATCTTCTCTGGCAAATGCATTGTCACGCAAGGCAAAAGCTGTTGTTGGAAAGGGCAGGTCTGTCTCTTTTCCATTGAGTATAATTTTCATCTTCTCAACCTCCTCCGACAAACCACACGATTTCCAAAACGTCGTCGTCATTCAGGAGCGTGTGCCCATAATTCTCTCTCGTTTCGATCATTCCGTTGCGTTCGACTGCGACTTTGTCGATGTCGAAACCTGCATTTAAAAGGTATGATGCAAGAGAAACGCTTCTGTCGAGCGGGACATCTTTTCCATTGACTTTCATTATCGGCCTCCTTTTCATACACTTTAGAAGGATTCATCTGCTTCAATACACGCTGAAATAAAAGAAGCGGAAAATACCCATTTGGTATCTTCCGCTTAAAATGCGTTTAAACATCTTACTCCCTACGTTGGCACTATCCAAATCAGGTAATAAGGGTTGAAGTTGATTACTTCCTCTCAGCCTGCCTTTACGCAAGCTCCCCCGTGTGTATATTATATTATTTTATGTCTCTAAGTATAGCATTTTTAAAGGAGGCCTGCAAGGGAAATTTCTATTGTAATTTAAATAGATTAAATTCAATATATAATTTTTTGATGATTAAAAGGGTTAAGCTGTCAAAGCTTTATTTTACGAGGATGTATTAATTAAGAAATCAGATATAAATTATTGTCCTTTCTTTTAAAAAGATATAGAATAAATTTTATATCTTTTTAGAATATTTATATTATGTATTAAATAGGCAAAAAAAGAAAAGTATGATTATTTTAAATTGAGATTAATATTTAAATAAAAAAATCAGGAAACTTAATTAATAATACTTTAAAAATAGACCGGAAAGGATATTGTAATTTTCGTTACATTCTGATACAATAAGTTTGCATTAACGGTCAATTAACGATAAAAAAATATCAACAAAAGGAAAACATGACAATAATTGACCAAACATGCACTCGTCGTTATATACATTTATACAGGAGGTCCATATATGGCAGAGCGCACTACACGATTTGCATATTTGTTGGCCCGGCTTGGAATGCGTTCAGGTGAAATTGTCGAAAAAACCGGTATTGACAAATCCTTGGTTAGCAGGTGGAAAAGCGGACAGCGCAGAATTCCACCACATGGCCAACAGATACATAAAATTGTCGACTGCTTTTTAGAAAAAGAAAATGCAGAATCAGTTATTACTAAAACATTGTACGCGTATGGTCTTGATGAAAAAACGGGTACATTAAAAGAAAATTTGGCATTTTGGCTGTGTGAACAGGAAGTTCCAGCCTTTTCCATCCGAAATCCTAAAGATGATATCAAAGAAATTGCGGGTCAGCAGTATTCCGCAGGATTTAATATTTTTTTAGGTTATGAAGGTTTGCGCAACGCTATCGTTGCGTTGATCGATTATGTTACATCGTTGCCGGGAAAGCGGAATATTGTCGCCGTTGTACGCGGCAACTACAGCTGGGTAACTCTGGATCCGGTTTTTTCAGAGTTGCTCTTATCACGGCTTAATGAAGCGTTTAAACGCGGAATTACATTAACGGTTATCAATCGGGATAAATTTCTTGTAGAGGATATCGCCTATTTTTCCGGACAATGGCTGGCGGCACATTTGGCCGGTCATATTGAAAGTTTTTATTATAAAGAAGATGAAGCCGATGTGGGTGAGAAGATCATTGTCGCTGTAGAAGACAGCATTGCATTACGTCTGTGCAATGATCCGGCCGTACCGGATTCGCTTTATATCGGTATGTATACCGATTCGATCACTGTCCGGCAAATATACAACGTTTGCGATGAGTATCGCCAAAAAGCGGAAGGGCATTTTCGGTACGATTTCCTTGCGAATCCATCCGACTTTTTAGAAGATGTACAGGATGATACCCTTGCGTCGTCTTCTGTTTATACCGTTACTCAGATTCCGACGTTCGGCACAATTCCCATAGAAGATGCGCACGTTTATGCACACTCTTCTCAGCGGGACACCGCAGTACATACGCAGCAGCTGAAAGCGCTGTTTAATTTACCGACAGATGCTGCCGATGCGGGGTTTGTGCGCCACATCTTTTGTACAGAACTGATTGAGGAGGTTTTTGAAGGAAAACGTCATAAAAACGCGGCTCTCAGTAATGTTTATGGCAAACATATTTTTCATTCAAAAGATAAACTTCTTCAGCAGCTAAAAAATATTCGCCAGTGGCTGTACGAATGTAAGAATTATGAGGCGGTTTTTTTACCAAAACGCATTTTTGATTCAATATCAATGGAATACATTGGAGTAAAGGATCAATTTATGGCAGCCTGGTTAAAAGACGGCAGCCAGTCTACTTGTGTGCGAGAGGCGATCAAAACAGAGGCGCTTTTCGGATATGCAGAGATTTTATGGGAACAGGCGCCTAAAATGTATAAAAACAAACAGCGTTCTCTTCGCCAGCTCAATGAATGGATTGGCGAAGACCGTTAAACTAAAAAGCCGCCAGAAGGGCGGCTTTTTAAAAAGGGAGAGAGTAAATGAAATATGCATGGCTGGATGACTACTTGATAAGCAAGACGGGCGCCGTAAAAGAATATAAAACTGAATGGGCGGCGGACCGTTACATGTTGAAAGATAAGATGTTCTGTTTGATTGGCGAGAATAATAACAGGCGGTCCATCGTTACGTTGAAGTGTGAGCCATTATTTGGTGAAGCGCTCAGGAAAAAATACGCCGATATCACGCCGGGATATTATATGAATAAAATACATTGGAACTCGGTTTATTTGGATGGCGAAGTGCCGGACGGTGTACTAAAAGAGATGATTGATATGTCGCATTCGCTGGTGTTTGCGTCATTGAGTAAGAAAGCACAGGCGGAGCTGAGGGCACAAAATGCGTAGAAGAGACAGGCAGATTACAGATATAAATAGAATTCTTGACATTTTAGATCAGTCTGCGGTCGCACGTATTGCGATGGTTACGAAAGAAAACACACCATATATTGTGCCGATGAATTATGGCTATACCTATATAGAGGGGGCGTTATGCCTGTATTTTCATTGTGCCAACGAGGGCAGAAAGTTGGATATTTTAAAGCAAAATAATAACGTTTGCTTTGAAATAGGCAGCGCGCACAGCCTGATAACAGGCGGGCAGCCGGAAGCATATTCCTATGCCTACGAAAGTATTATTGGATTCGGCAAGGTGTCGTTTCTGATGACAGAGGAAGAAAAAATAAGAGGCTTAAATGTCTTATTCCGGCATCAAACCGGCCGTGATATTCAGTGCGATCTGGACCCTGCGGCACTAAAGGCTACGACAGTATTTGCTTTGACAGTAGAAGAGTTTACGGCAAAACGAAATAAATAAGCTATAAATGAATTTTTTTATAAAATTATTATATTGCGATAAATAATAAACGGTATAGTAGAAACTGTGCCGTTTATAAATCTAGGATTTTTTTATTCTTCATCAACTGGATTGATTGTGTGTTTTAATTCAGCAATCAGCTGATGTTCAACTAAATAAAGGCCGATCTGTATTGCGCGTTTTTCGCCTGTGGGTAAAAAGCCGTTTTTTTCAAAGAACCGGCGTGCCCGGTCGTTGCCTTCCATAACCCAGACGGTTGCTCTTTTATATCCTAAAAGGCGCAGACGGTTAAAGCAAAATGCAAGCGCACGCGAGGCGGCATCCATCCCCCAGAAATCAGGCAGAAAGAATAGCGCGTTGATTTCCGCCTCATCTTCTGCAGCGCCTGGATAATGGGGGTGTTTATTCAGTACGGCGAATCCGACCGCAGAATGGTTCACTTTAAAAAGATAAATTTCATCCTCGTCTTTTGCAATTGCCTGCCGGAAGGCGGCAGCGCGTTTTTGAGGTGTATATTCCGCTAAAATGTTATCGGGAACGATGCCGCGATAAGCGCGCCTGTAAGATGTTGCATGGATGAATCCAAGCTCTTCTGCCACATCCTCGGTCGCTTTGAGTACTTCAAAAGTCATTTCTGTTACCTCATAATTTACTTTATACTTTTTGCCATCAAAATTATCATATCGATATTATTTTGCCGCGTCAAGAGACAAATTTGACGTATAGAAGATATTCTTAATAAGTGTCACAAAAAAGTCTGCCGCAATTGCTCTTACAGTCAATTGCGGCAAACCTTTTGTAATTAAATATGGATATTTAGAGTAGTTTTTCAATATCGGCATAAAACTTTTCGGGCGGATATGCAGGCGCGTATCGGTCGTATACAGTACCATTGCGGTCGATTAAGAACTTTGTGAAGTTCCACTTGATATCGCCGGATTTGGCAAACGGTTTTAAGAGGCGAACTTTCTTTTCGAAGGCTTTGCTCTCTTCGTCCCCCTTATCTTTTGGCGCCTGTTCTTTGAGCCAGGCGAAGAGGGGAGCAGCGTCACTGCCGTTCACATCGACTTTTTTGAAGCGCGGAAACGTAGTGTGATAATTTATTTCACAAAAACTCTGAATTTCCTCATCGGTTCCCGGCGCCTGTTTTAAGAACTGATTGCAGGGAAAGTCGAGTACGACAAGCCCCTGGTCTCGATATTTTTGATACGTCGCTTCAATGGCGTCGTATTGTGGCGTTAACCCGCATTTCGTTGCGGTGTTTAAAATCAGGATTACCTTGCCTTCATAATCCTTTAAAGAGACGTCCTGGCCTGTATTGTCTTTTACTGTAAAATCATAAACGTTCATCATTCTTCTCCTTTTCATGGTGGATTTCAAGGTTGCCAAGCAGTTTGTAAAGCAACTCGTAAAGCATTTGAGCTTCTTTATCCGTTAAATGCAGACACTGGCCCATCCGTACGGGAATCGTCTCGGCACGCCGGCGGAGCGAAAGCCCCTTTTCGGTTAATGAAATGATGACGTTTCGCGCATCGGCTTCATCGCGTCTGCGGCTGATCAAACCGGAAAGCTCCAGCTTTTTTAGAAGCGGAGTTAAGGTGCCCGAATCTAAATAAAGGTAGGCGCCCAGCTCTTTAGTCGAAAGAGATTTCTTCTGCCACAACACTAACATCACAATATATTGT
>CALGIV010000113.1 GCA_937914785.1 uncultured Eubacteriaceae bacterium
GATGATGCAAAATAATCGCGCTTTATTACCCGCGTAAGCGTGTAATAAAGCGCGATTATTTTGCATCATCTCATCGACGGCCATACCGCCTTGAAGCATATATTCCGCCATCTTCTCAACACTTAGTTCTTTTGCAACGTCGTGAAGCAATCCTGCCGTATACGCCTTATCGTGATTCTGCTTATATATTCTTGCCAGCTGGCGCGCCAGCTTTGCCGTCGACATCGTGTGCTCGAAACGGCGTTCACTCAAGTTGCTCTTCAAGTATGCAATAATCTCTCTGTCATTCATCTACCTGCTCCAGATACATCTTGTTTTGAATGATATAATCATAAACCTTATCACTGATCATATAGCGAACGCTTCTGTCCGCCCCAATACGTCTGCGGATATCTGTCGAAGAAAGATCGATGAGCGGTGCGTAAAAGATATCGATCTGAGCCTGATAGCGGTCCCGCAGATAATTGACATGAGCATTCAGCCGCTCTTCTTTATAACCGGGCCGGGCCGCCAGGGCAAACTTCATCAGTGAAAACAGTATGTCAAAATCCTTCCAGCGTTCAATATCTAAAATAATATCAGCGCCACAGATGAAATAATATTCCGCTTCATCCATCTCTTTTAGCTGGCGGACCGTATCAATCGTATAATTTGCTTTCTTTGAATTGATCTCGATATCCGAGACTTCAAAACGATCGTTGCCCTCCGCAGACAGTCTGACGAGTTCAAAACGATCGCATTTATCGATATCCGTAATCTTCCGTTTAAGCGGATTGTCCGCCGTGGGAATTAACAGAACCTTCTCCAGCTCAAAATGCTCCAGCGCCTCCTGAGCCAACAGCAAATGTCCGATATGTATAGGATTAAAACTCCCGCCGAAAATACCTACTTTTCTCATTTTCTTTTATCCTTATGGTAAAATGATGCGCTGTTTCTCTTTGTTTTTCTTATACAGAACAAATTTTTTGCCAATTATCTGAACTACCTCGGCACTACAGGCGTCAGAAAGCCTCTCGGCAACCTGTCTGACATCTTCATCGCTGTTATTTAAAACTTTGCCCTTGACCAGCTCATTCGCCGTCAATTCCTTATTCAATTGTACGATCACATTGCGGTCTACGCCTTCTTTGCCGACGTAGATCGTATCACTCATCCCCTGCGCCATAGACCGCAGATAACTTCGCTGTTTACTGTTCAACATCACACTTTCTCCCTATTCAAAATATTCAAATTCCTTCTCGCCAAACACGACCGTATCGCCATTTTTCACGCCGAGCTTTTTTAACTCTTTTTCAACGCCCTCTTTTGTCAGCACCTTTTGAAAATAAGCCGCCGAATAGGAATCCTCAAAATTAATTTTCTTCAACAAATTGTTTGGCAAACTGCCCGTCACGTAAAAAACACCGTCGCGTACGTCGATTTCAAAAGGCTTTTCCACTTTTTTATCATACGTAATCAACTTGACTTCTTCACTCTCGTCTGCCGGCGGCAAAAAAACTTCCTCTTCTTTGATCTCCTGCAAATACTGTGCCGTTTTACCGATCAGCTCATTTAAGCCCTGTCCTGCCGCCGCAGAAATTTCAAATACTTCATAACCCTTTTGTTCAAAATACGCTCTAAGCGCTTCAAGCTGCGCCGGCTCCGATATTAAATCCGTCTTATTCAACACGACGATCTGGCGGAGCGCCGCAAGTGTCGGGCTATACTTTTGCAACTCCTCATTAATCGTCTCAAAATCTTCTTTTGCATCCCTGCCCTCTATGCCCGAGGCATCCAGAACGTGCAGCAACAGTTTTGTCCGTTCGATATGGCGCAAAAAACGGTGCCCCAGTCCCGCCCCGTCGCTCGCACCCTCAATGATGCCCGGAATGTCGGCAATGACAAACTCTTCCGCATCCTTATATTTGACGACACCCAAATTGGGATCAATCGTCGTAAAATGGTAGTCGGCAATCTTTGGCGTGGCGTTCGTAACCTTCGACAGCAAGGTCGATTTGCCCACGTTGGGAAAACCCAACAACCCAACGTCCGCCAACACCTTTAATTCAAGAATCAACTCCGCCTCTTCGCCCGCTTCACCGGTCTCGTAAAAATGCGGCGACTGGCGCACCGAAGTTGCAAAATGCTGATTGCCGCGCCCGCCTTTACCGCCTTTTAACAAAACGACCTTTTGTTCGTGTTGTGTCAGGTCGGCATACACTCTGCCCGATTGGCTGTCTTTAATCACAGTGCCCACCGGCACCTTGATGATAAGATCACTCCCGCTTTTTCCAGTCCGGTTCGCCCCTTCTCCATTCCCGCCATTTTCCGCTTTAAATTTTCTTTTATAACGAAACGGCAGTAACGTATTCTCGCCGTTATCCGCAATAAAAACGACATTTCCGCCACGCCCGCCGTCTCCGCCGGCAGGGCCGCCATTCGGCACGTATTTTTCACGGCGGAATGCCATACTGCCATCTCCGCCTTTACCTGCTTGCGCCTGTATTTTTGCATAATCGATAAACATCGCTCATTTTCCTTTTTTATTTAGTATTTATCCGCGTTCAAAACAGTATACAAAAAGCCCGCACCGACCGGTGCGGGCACAAGCTAACGACGCCCTGTGCATATTTCTTTGCACAGGCGCCGACAGCCGGTAGTCCTATTGTTCACGTGGATAAACGCTTACTTGCTTTCTTTTCTTATCCTTGCGTTCAAAACGCACGACGCCATCTACAAGCGCAAACAGCGTATCGTCGTTTCCTCTGCCTACATTCGTCCCGGGATGAATCTTCGTCCCGCGTTGCCTTACTAAAATATTGCCGGACAAAACAAACTGGCCGTCGCCACGCTTTGTGCCAAGACGTTTCGATTCGCTGTCTCTGCCGTTTCTAGAACTGCCTACACCTTTTTTATGAGCAAAAAATTGTAAATTGCCTATATTCAGTTTCATTTTCATTCCTCCTGTGTTTCAACTTTCACATACCTCGGGTTTTCTCGTGCCAGATTCTCTGCTGACAGGAAAAAGCTTCTTAAAAGCACCTGAGCCGCCCGATGACGCTGTTCATCCTGTTGGGGTGGCACTTTGATAAAGATATCGCCCTCATCAATGCGCTTTTCAATCACCGCCTGCGCAACCTCTTCCAGAGCGTTTAGCAGCGAGATCGCCAGCGCTGACACCGCAGCACAGATGATGTCTTCTCCATTTGCCGCATAGCCGGCATGACCAATTACACGAATTGTGTTTATATCTTCATTCCGACTACGGACTTTTATTGTGATCATTTTAAAATTTCTGTAATTTCTACTTTTGTATACGGTTGTCTGTGGCCTTGTTTTCTACGATAATCTTTTTTCTTCTTGTATTTATAGACGATGATCTTTTCGTTCTTGCCGTCTTCAACGACCGTCGCCTGTACTTTAGCGCCATCAATAAACGGCGTACCAACCGTCACATCGTCTCCGTCAACAACCATCATCACTTCCTGAAATGTAATGTTGTCGACGCCCTCTGCTCTTTTAATCTTTTCAACGACGATCACATCGCCCTGCGACACGCGGTATTGCTTGCCGCCGGTTTTGATTACTGCATACATCTTTCGTTTTGCCTCCTCTATCCAAACTCGCCGAAATCCGGTGATGAACTTTCATCTTAAAACCGCTTCCGTGCGGATACATACTGAAATATTATACTAAAACAAACTTATTCTGTCAATCGTCAATTTTTTGTTGAAATCAACGGCGCATTCCATTTTTTATTCGCCAGCGTTAAAATAACGATCAATTCCGTCTGCAACTGCTTTGCAGAGCGCCGTTTGATTTTCTTCCTTAAGCAGCTCGGCCAGCTCCGCTTCATTCGACATATAACCACATTGAACTTCAATGCCGACACTATGAGTCAGACGCAGCAGTTGCATATTCTGTGCCAACACGGTATTCTCTTTGCTGTCGGAAAACGGCGAGATAAACGCCAGCTCCGACATTTGAGTATATAAACTTTCCGCGAGACGAATACTCTCGGTAATCTGTTCATCCTTGTTTAAAGTAAAAACTTCATATTTGCCTTCATTTTTCGCTGTGTTCAATTTCTTCGTCTTAGAACCGCTCATATAATGAATGACCCCATCTGCTTGCGACTGAATCTTATACACGCCATTCTGGTAGCGAAGATAGTCGCCGTCATAGGTGTCGATCTTCTCGTCATTATACACGAGCGTAAAGCCCGCGGCAGACTGATCCTGATTGGAATTCTGATTGAGGCTGATAAAAATATCCGGCCAACTGTCGTTGATAATTTTCGCACGCTCCTGCTGGCTCTTCTCATCCTTGCTGTTTAATTGCCGAACCTGAATGACCTTATACCCGCGGCTTTCAAGTTCTTTTTGCAACGCCTTTGCAATCGCGTCGTTTAATTGGTACTCCCATACGTCGCCGTACGGGCCGGCGCCCGGATCAGCGGCCGAATCATGGCCGCTGCTGATCGCCACAACGGGGCCGCTGTTCGTTGAACCGGCTCCGTTATCTCTTTTCACCAGCTTGACAATACCTGTAATCAACAGCACCACAATCAGCAACGCGACGAGCATAATAACAAAAAATCTGGGCTTAAAGCGGTAGCTTCCAATTCTAATTGAGCGCATATTACTATGTTCCCTTCGGTGACAAATTTCCTCGTTCTATATTAACAATTGCTTTTTTAATGCTTTCCAAATCTTCCGGCTTTAACTTTACTTTAGAATCTTTAATATAGGCAAAATTGCGCCAATCCCGTTTAGGTTCAGGCGCTGTGCTCTTTTTCACATCCCCTGCCCCCGCGGCCTTGGCCTGCTGTACAGGCTGTATCGTCTCGGATTTTTGCATGGCTTGTACGGGTTCGGCTTTTGCGGCAACAGGTGCGCGCTGCACGGCAGACGCTGCCTGTACAGATTTCTGCACGACCGGTTTTGCGGCCTGTTCCACCTGGGCGGCTTTTACCGGCTGCCCCTCCTCAAAAATATCTCTGGCCATCGTCAGTTTTGGTTCCGCTTTCACCGCTGCGGCAGGTTGTTCCGCTTTCTTTTGCATAACCGGCTCCCCGGCTTGTCCTGCCGGTAATTTTTTTACTGCTTCGGCCTTCTTAGCGGGCTCTGCTTTAATTTCCGGCTTTACAACTTTTACAGCCTCAACCGACTTTTTCTCTTTCAGCGCAGCTCTTACCGCAGCCTCTTTTGCACTTCGTTCCTTTTCAGCCGTTTTCATCTGAAGCTGTTCATATTTTTCGGTCAACTTATGGATGACATTGTCATACATTTTTTCAATATCAATATCGTGCGCCTTGCGCAAAGCAGCGCTGTCACGCACTTGCCTGTCAAACATCTTTTGGGGAATCATGCGCTGGACGTACTCAATTTCTTCAAGGATCGCCTGACGCTCTTCCAGCTCGATCAAGCGCATATTTACGGCATTTTCTCTCTCATCAATATCGTTTAATTTATTGCGCATGCGCGCAGAGATGGTTTTAAGTTCACCAATAAGGACGTCAACCGCTTCATCTTTGATGCGCTGTACGGCGTCCTTATTTTGAATGTATTCATTTTCCTGCTGAAGCGTCGTTTGCGCAACAGGGATCGCTTTTGGCGCTATTTTAACTTCGAGAGCGGAAATCATTTTCTGCCGCTCTTCAATTTCGTGATGTAGGTTCTGAATCGCATTTTCATAGATGAACGCTTCGTCTATCATCCCGCTACTGTCTGCCCCATTAAAATACGCATACGATGTTTTTGCACTATTATTTTTCTCCATCTCATCCTCTGATGTCTGAGCAATTTTCGCAACGTAAGAATTATAGCCTTATCATTATACACTATTTCATATCGTTTGAAAATAGCGAATCTTGTAAAACCTATCGTCATCCTTTTTTTTATTATATTGTATCCAGGCAGTTTAATCAATTGGAATTTTCTTATCCTTGCTCAGAAAAGCTTTATAAAAACAAAAATACCGGCTGCATTCCGGTAATAAAGTCATACGCCCAACTACACATCTTTTTCACCTTTATCAATATGTGCGCTGTTCATAATGATTTTTTTCAGTACACCCAACTTGAAAGACCGATAAAAATACCCCATTCCGGCCTCTGCACAGAATGGGATATCTGGTTATTTGTTTTATAAATTACCGACTCTTTACTTCGTGCTGCTGAATGGCTTTTGTCGGACACTTCTCGACACATTTACCACAGTTTACACACTTTTCATAGTCGATACTGGCCAGATTATTTTCCACTTCAATCGCTCCATACTCACAGGCCTTTTTACAAAGGCCACAACCAATACAGGCCACCGAGCAGATTTTCTTTGCCTGTGCCCCCTTGCGGTTCGATTTACAGGAGACAACGACACGTGATGTTACGGGAATGCGCACGATAATTCGTTTGGGACAGGCCCGCTCACAGGCACCGCAACCATTACATTTCTCTTCATCGACAACCACCCTGCTCGTCGAGGCATCGACATGAATCGCATCATTCGGGCAAACTTTTTCACATGTGCCAAACCCCAGACAACCGTATTCACATACTTTGTTACCGCCCATAATCAACATCGCTTCCCGGCAGTCAAAAATGCCGTACGGATTGAACTTTTGCAGCGACTTTTCACCGCATCCGCCGCAAAGCACAACGGCACGCAGCTTTTCATCCATCAAAAAGTCTGCGCCGAGAATGTCGTTAATCTGCGCAAGCTGCATCGGCGATATCGCGGTACAACTGCCCGGCAGCGCTTCTCCGTTGGAGAGGGCTTCCGCAAAATTGCCACATCCCGGAAATCCGCAGCCGCCGCAGTTTGCCCCCGGTAACACTTCTTTAATTTTAAGGACGTTCTCGCTTTCCTCAACGGCAAATTTTTTCGCCGCAAGGCCTAATACCACACCAAACAACAACCCCAGTCCGCCCAGCCATACGATCGGTACTACAATGCTCTGCAACATAGCGCGCCTCCTAAATCATTCCTGAAAAGCCCATAAAGGCGATCGACATCAACGCCGCCGTTATCAGGGTGATCGGAAATCCTTTCAACGCCTCTGGAATCGGCGCGTAGTCCAGCCGTTCACGAATACCGGCCAACAATATGATTGCGATCGTAAAACCGATGGCCGCACCGACGCCGTTAGCGATGGTTTCGATAAAATTATAGCCTTGTTGAATATTTAAAATCGCTACGCCGAGCACGGCACAGTTCGTCGTAATCAGCGGCAAATACACGCCGAGCCCCTGGTAGAGCGTCGGGCTGATGGCCGAGCACCTCCCGAAGCCGCACCAGCTCGTAGCCCATCATGCGGTGGTAGCGCATGAACACGTCCAGGGCGTCCAGCGCCTGCGGCAGCAGGGCCGGGTCCACCAGATCGAGCTCGCGGACCTCGATGCAGCCGCTCATGTTCCACTTCTCCA
>CALGIV010000114.1 GCA_937914785.1 uncultured Eubacteriaceae bacterium
CTTCGGTGTCTTAATCAACCGCTTCGTCCTCTCCGAGAATTGCTATGCCTCGGCCTGTGCAAGCTTGAAAAATGCCTCGGACAAGCTCTTGGAAGCGATGAATAAAGACGAGGACTTTATCACCTGTGCCAAATTTACAAACCTGGCGCCCATCAAAAGCGATCTTGCCAAGATGGAACTGAAATTGAAGCGCACTGTCGAAGATAAAGACTTGCGCCTTTTCAAGCGCTATGCCGACATCGATCTAAGTTTCTTTATATATCTGCATACACTGGCCAGAAAACTTACCGAAGCCGTTGAGGTCGCGCACGCCCACAGCGAATCTTTCCATCGGATGCGCGCAGAGTTTCAGGCTGTTTATTTACAGAATATGGAAAATATTCTCGCCTCCTACAAGCGGCTGATCACAGACGCCTACATCGATACGATTGAAATTCCAGCACTGCATATCCAAATGATCTCGGCAGAAAACAGCGACGAAGTCCATCTGCTCAACACTGTCTATCAGTTCGAAAAAGCCTACCGCGATTATGAACTTCCAACCGCTGTTGAAACTTTATAGATAAGTGTACATAAAGTGTGCTTTTTATCGAAACCGATCGTCTGAAAAGAAATCAATGATATCAATATCAAGACCCATGCAAATTTTTTGCAGATCTACAATTTGAATACGATCCGCCTGACCGTTAAGAATGTGTTCAAAAAATGCACGATCTATTCGCGCGCGCTCGGCCAGCTGCGCCGCATCCATCTGCTTTTCGACACATAACTCACGAATCCTCTCTATTACTTCCTTATTGATGTTCATCCGATTCCCCTCCTGTCTACCTACAATAGTATCATCTGTTTCCGCTCTTTTATCCATTTCACACGTATTGTTTATATAATTGCTTCGACAGCTACATTTTGTCTTTGAGCAATAATGTGCTATAATAATGTTCATAATAGAATAAAAACGAGAGGGATTCTATGCTGAATTACGGATTTACACGACTGGCGCTTTGCAAACCGACCGCAACACCGGGCGATATGAACAGCAACTGCAACTCCATACTTTCCTATTTAAAACAGGCTTCCGCCGAAAAAGCGGATATCTTTTTAACACCGCGTCTAAGCCTGACGACAGCCAGTCTCGGCGACTTATTCTGCGACAGGGCGGTACTCCATAAAGCGGAAGAGAACCTTAAGCATCTGCTTGAAGAAAACACCGCCAACGAAGATATGCTCTGTTTTATCGGCCTGCCGGTAAAAGACGGTATACGCATCTATGATGCCACTGCAGCCATACAGGGCAAAACGATTCTCAGCCTCATCGTTCACGCGCCACAATATACGCAATTCAGCCCTTTCGATGAAGATTACGGCCAGATCACACTATGCGGCCAAGACGTTCTCATCGCAAGCGATATTTCTTTTATCTATGATAGCGACTCCGCGCTCAACATTCGCCTCTGCGCCGGCAGCGACTTGTTTGCGCTGGCCGAAGCCTGCCACACCGAAGCTTCCATTGTTTTAAATCCACGCGCCGACAACGAAGATATGCGCTCCTACAAACGCTTTTTAAATGCGAGCAAGTGCATCTCCGCATTGCAACATACCGTCCTGGCTTCCGTCGGCAGCGGATACGGCGAAGCTGCGATGGAAGGGCTCTACAGCGGCAGCGCATTCATTGCAGAAAACGGCGATGTTCCGGCACAAAACGAACGTTATGCACTTGAAGGTACACTGACGGTCTACGACGTCGACTATCAAGCTGCTGCCTTTAAAAAAAGTAAAGCGCGCACTTACGCGGCAGATAAGGGCATCCAGCTCCCCTTTCATCTGCCAGTCAAGCAACGGGAGCCCATCCGTCATTTCGATCCGTTACCATTCCTATGCGAAACCGAAGACGAAGCTTATGAACTGGAAGAAGCTTTCAATATTCAAATCAACGCGGTCAGCCAACGCCTCACGCGCGCTTACGCGCAAAAGATCGTACTGGGCGTCTCCGGCGGGCTTGATTCTACGCTGGCCCTGCTCGTCGCCGCAAATGTGATGAAGAAGCTCGCGCACCCTGCAAGCGACGTCGTCGCCGTCACGATGCCGGGCTTCGGCACGACAGACCGCACTTATCAAAACGCCCTTATCCTGATGCAAAGCCTGGGTTGTCAAATCCGTGAGATCCCGATTCGCGACGCCGTTACACTGCATTTCAAAGATATCGGACACGATATTGAAGAGAAAAACGTCGTATATGAAAATGCCCAGGCCCGCGAGCGCACACAAATTTTGATGGACATTGCCAATGGCTGTTCAGGCATCGTACTCGGCACCGGTGACTTGAGCGAAGCTGCGCTTGGCTGGTCGACTTTTAACGGCGACCATATGGCGATGTACGGCGCCAACAGCACGATTCCCAAAACGCTGATCCGCCGGATGGTGACTTATATCGCTACGTATAAGAGCGACGATAAAACAAAAGAAACACTGTTCGACATTCTCGACACCCCCGTATCACCGGAACTGCTGCCGCCGGACAAAAGCGGCAAAATCGCCCAAAAGACAGAAGAGAGCATCGGCGCATACGAGCTCCACGATTTCTTTTTATACCACATGATTCTTTTTGGTCATACGCCCGAAAAATTACTTTACACTGCCAAATATGCTTTCAGAGAAAGTTATGACGAGGCTTATATCCAAAAATACCTCAACCTGTTTTACCGCCGCTTTATGAGCCAGCAATTCAAGCGCGCGACAATGCCGGAAAGCCCAAAGGTCACGGAAATATCTCTAAGCGCCCGCAGCGCGTTTGAATTGCCGTCCGAATTAAGCGCTTCCGACTGGATGATTGAAGAATAAAAGGAGTTAAGATGGATTACATCAAAAAAGCAGAAATGATTGCCCTGTGGGCACAGGAAAAAAACGCGACCGACATCGACATTATCGACGTCACCGAGCTGACCAGCGTCACAGACGTTTTCGTCTTTATGAGTGCTGCAAACGAGCGCCAGGTAGATGCGATTAACGAACACATTTACGTTCAGGCCAAAACCGCCGAATTTAATATCCCGTCTGTCGAAGGCAAGAAGGAACGTCGGTGGGTGTTGCTCGACTTTGGCGACGTCGTCGTTCATATCTTCCATCACGAGGAACGCGAATACTACGATATTGAAAAACTATGGGCCGACGGAAAATTTATCCTGCTGCCCGATCGAAAATAAAAAAATTTCACCTTTAATAACTTTGAATTATAACAAACCGCCAGTTGAAAATTACCGGCGGTTATTATTGTGTGTTTGTGTTAAATAGGGCCCGTTCCTCGCTCTATTGTTTTTTTAGTGATTTTTTCAACTCTTCCTTCGTTTCTCCAAAAAAGAACTTTGTTGAGCTCTCATATCTGTAAACGTCCTATCTTAAAATCGAGATTTTGATTACCAATCTGTTGTGCAACTTCGTACAAAAGTACGATCTGTCAGTTTGTTCTTTGGCAAAAAATCAAAGCGATGATCATACATAATAACCGCATTGAAACTAATTAAAGATATAACATAAAACAAAAACAGCGTAGCCAAAGCTACACCGTTTCAATTACGCACTATGCTATTTTATTGAAACCATCATACCGCAGAAAACTTTTTTATAAAGATTACGGCATCATATTTTTCAGCAGCTTATTCGCCTGAGAGAAGATTTTATCTTTATCCTCCCCAATAAAATATTCCCCTTTTTCGTAGAGGATTTTTCCGGCCACCATCGTAAGCGCAACGTTTTGCTTGTTCGCACTGTAGACGATATTACCCACCTCACTTATCATCGGCTGCATATTGACCGCATTCACATCAATTACGACAAGGTCTGCCTGTTTGCCTTCGGCGATCTCGTCACAATCATCAATCCCCATCGCCTTAGCGCCGGTCACCGTTGCCATTTTTAATACTTCTTTCGCTTCAAGCGCATCCGCCTCACGCCTTAAAATCTTTTGCATCACGGCCGCCAAATACATTTCGCGAAACATGTCCAATCCATTATTGCTCGCCGCGCCATCCGTTCCGAGGGCAATATTGATGCCGTTTTCCCGCATAAGCGTTAGCGGCGCAATACCACTCGCCAGCTTGGCATTCGACGCCGGACAGGATATGACATAAAGCGCCTTTTCGCGCAGGATGCGCAAATCCTCTTCGCTGATATGGACAAAGTGAAACCCGCCACCGCCGTATTCATAAAGACCAAGACTATCTAAAAATACTGCCGGCGTCATACCATGACGCTCAATACACTCTTCTACTTCGCGCCTCGTCTCCGCATTATGTGAAAAGACCGGCGCTTTATAAAGCTTTGCCAGAGCAGCAATTTCCTTTAACAGGCCGATCTCTGCCGTATATTCGGCATGAAAGCCCAATCGATAACCGATCAACGGATGCATATTATTAAATTTATTATAATTGTGCTGCAGGCGCAATACTTCCTTTGCATCGCCGGCCACCCCGCCGCACAGCACCGTGCGAAACCCACACTCAATGCTCGCCGCAACACAGGCATCCGGCTCATAATACATATCAAAACAGGCTGTAATCCCACTCGAAAGATACTCCATAATCGCCAGCTTCGTAAAAATATAGACGATTTCTTCTGTAAGCAATTCTTCCATCGGCAAAATATTATCAAACAACCATTCCTTCAATGGCAAATCATCTGCATAAGAACGCAAAAACGTCATCGCAGCATGCGAATGTGCATTTTTAAAACCTGCCAGCAACAGCCCGCCCGCCACGTCGATCTGCCGCTCATATACATATTCAGCCGGCGGCGCAGAGCCCACGTAAACGATTTTATCCCCGTCAACCACAACTTCTGCGCTGTGAAAATCCATCTGCCGGCTTAATACTTTCCCATTATAAAAGCGTATCATTCCTCCGATTTCCTCCAAACCCATTCAACAATCTGTTTATATTTATTTTATCATTAAACGATACAAAATAAAACGCTCATTTTGCTGTATTTTACCGTTTATCCTCAAAATACAACTCTCTAACCCCATAACCAAATTCCCTGTCCAAAACCAAACCAATAATCAAAAGATAAATATTTAACCGAACGCGCCTTCAAAGAAATGCCCGAAAAGAATCCGGCTGTAGAAAAACAAGTATGGTCTTTTACAGCATCTTGAACGCTTAAAGAAAAAGCCAAGCTTTGAATTGATAACGTATATTTATCATACATAACCCCAAAGAAACTCAGTTACTAACATAACCACCTCAATGCCCTATAAACCCGCAATCATCAATCCAAACACTTCCTTGAACTCCATAGGCCGATGTTGTATAATTTATTCAGGAGATTGGATATGAAAAAGAAAATAATCATCATTTGCCTTATTCTTTTTGCTTTCACATTACCTTCCTGTGGCTCCGGCAACAGCACCTTAAGCGAAGAGGACTATCGAGCCCTTGCCGTTGAATTTATCAACGAGATTGAAACTTTATATCAATTAAAACAAAAAGAGTTTACTTCTCTCGATCCTATCATCACATTGAGTGAAAACTTATGCGGCATTCAGGCACCGAAAAAATATAAAAGCGTACACGATAAACTACTTTCCATCGCCACACCTTATACGGATGCCGACTTCTCTGAAGCACTTTATCACTACCTTTCGGCGCCGCAAAAACTCAACACCTCAGATCATGAAACGCTTAAAGTATACAAAGAACAATATCCAAATGCATTCAATCCGACCAATGTACTGGAAGAGGCAAAAACCCTGCTTGCCTTCGGCGACTAAAAAAGCACCCCTCAGGATGCTGCTTTCCTACATTTCTTTGCTGATTGCCTGTACCTTTTTCAACGTCGCTTTCTGATACTGACAATCCTTTACGCCTTTTCTTTTCAAGACCACATAAATCGAACAGAAGAAACACCGGCAATCGAACAAAAAACTCATACGCTGCTTATATTCCCCATCAAACTTTGCCGTCTGATCGGCAGTTAACAAGTCACGGCCATTGATCTGCGCCCAGCCGGTAAGCCCGGGCTTGACGTCATTTGCGCCGTATCGGTCCCGCTTTAAAATTAACGATTTATGATTTAAGATAATCGGACGCGGTCCGACGATTGCCATATCTCCTTTTAAGATATTCAACAGCTGCGGCAATTCATCCAAACTGCTTTTTCGCAAAAAACTACCCACACGCGTTATGTAACTTCCGGCATTATTGAATTTATGCGTTGGGATATCGTCCGGCGTATCGATATACATCGTGCGAAATTTATAAATCGTAAAAATACTTTTATGAATACCGTATCGCTGTTGCTTAAAAATAACCGGCCCTTCGGAATCCAATTTAATAAAAATGGCTATAATCAAAAAAACAGGTGATAAGATAATAAGCGCAACAGAAGACATTATCACGTCCATAAAGCGCTTTATTTTTACATACATTGATTCATTCACGCCTTTGTTTAAGAGTTCAGGATTCTGTTTTCATGAAACAAAACTGAATTAATTTTATCATCAACTCTGTTATTTTTCAACTGATTTTTTTGTAAACTTCAAAAAATTGACAGTTTATAACCACACATTTTGCAGTTTTGAAATTAATTTAGTTTTCTCTTTACATATACTTTTGTTTGTGATATAGTATATGCAATAATCTTAAATAAGGAAACGAAAGAATGTTAAACAATCATCTTTATGCAGTGAAATATTATTATTACGGCTTAAACACATCCGCGTCTAAGTCTGTTTTTAGTTTCACTGCAATCAATGATGCTTGATATCCTTTTGGTATGAAGCCCGCAGTGAAAGCTGCGGGTTTTTTTATTGCCTGAAACAACTGGAGGAAAAAATATGATCGTCATTTTAAACGAAGAACAAAATGAAAAACAACTGAAACATTTTATCGACTGGCTAAAAAATCAGGGCTTTGAAATTCATTTCAGCCAGGGTAAAAGCCATACCATTCTCGGCCTTGTCGGCGATACGACAAAGCTTGATACCGACCTGATCTCCGCGCTGAGCATCGTCAAAGAAGTCAAGCGCGTCCAGGAACCTTATAAGAATGCCAACCGGAAGTTCCATCCACAAAGCAGCATTATTTCGGCCGGCAGTGCCGAATTCGGCGGCGGTGCTTTCCAGTTGATCGCCGGCCCCTGTTCGATAGAATCTTCGGAACAAATCACGCAAATCGCCCACGACGTCAAACGTACAGGCGCGACGATGCTGCGCGGCGGCGCATTCAAGCCACGCACTTCACCTTATGCTTTTCAGGGTCTGCGCGATGAAGGCATCCAATTGCTCGTCGATGCAAAGAAAGCGTGCGAACTCCCCGTCGTCACGGAAATTATGGATATCAGCCAACTGCCGTTGTTTGATGAGATCGATATGATCCAAGTCGGCGCGCGGAATATGCAGAATTTTGAATTGCTTAAGGAATTGGGACATACAAAAAAACCGATTTTGCTGAAGCGCGGCCTTTCCAACACGATTGAAGAGCTGTTGATGAGCGCGGAATACATTCTTGCCGGCGGCAACAATAATGTCATCTTGTGTGAGCGCGGCATTCGCACGTTTGAGCCGCATACGCGTAATACGCTGGATATTTCGGCCATTCCCGTATTAAAGTCGCTTTCGCACCTGCCCGTGATCGTTGATCCGAGCCATGCGACCGGTATCGCTTCTCTCGTATTGCCGATGTCGCTGGCTGCCGCCGCGGCCGGCGCCGACGGGCTGATCATCGAGGTGCACAACGACCCGGAAAAAGCCCTTTGCGACGGCAAACAATCATTGACGCCGGAGCAGTTCGCCGCGCTTTCCGGCGCTGTTCACGACATTTTACCTTTTTCTTTTCACGCATCTTAACTTGAACTATCGACTTTATTGGAGGTTGAAAAATGAACATTGGAATCGCAGGCCTCGGCCTGATCGGCGCCTCACTGGCAAAATCTGTAAAATTAAATACCGGCTTTTGTGTATTCGGTACAGATATCGCGCAGGATACCGTCTTAAAAGCAAGAATGTTTGACACGATCGACGAAGAATTAAACGAAGAAAACATCGCTTTCTGCGACTACCTGCTCATCGCGCTTTATCCTAAAGATGCGATCGACTACGTACGTCAAAACGCCGCGCACATCAAAAAAGGCGCCGTCGTCATCGATTGCTGCGGCATCAAGCAGGCCATCGTCGAAGCGCTTGCGCCCATTGCAAAACAGTATGGCTTTACTTTTATCGGCGGCCACCCGATGGCAGGAAGAGCCCACTCCGGCTTCGATCATTCTTCGGCATCTATCTTTGAAAAAGCTACGATGATACTGACTCCAGAAGCCGAAACAGACATTCAGACGCTCAAATGCATCAAAGATTTTTTTCTCAAGCTCGGATTTGTCAAAGTCATACTGACGACACCCGAAGTACACGACCACGTCATCGCACACACCTCGCAGCTGGCCCACGTGCTCTCGAGCGCTTATGTGAAAACGACCCCTACCGATGAACTTTTATTTACCGGCGGCAGCTATGCCGATATGACGCGCGTTGCGTCGATGAATGAAGAGATGTGGAGCGAATTATTTTTACTGAATGGCGATCAACTTACACTGGAAATCGATGATTTAATCCGCCGTTTGAAAGAATATTCTGCTATAATAAAGAAAAACGATACCGCCGCACTGAGGCAGCTTCTGCGCGAAGGAACACAACGAAAAGCGCAGATTGAAAAAAACCAGTTGGAGCGTTAAATGATGCACCAAATTAAAATTGCAACGCAAAAGCCCTACGACGTCTGCCTTGAAGAGGCGATTCTCGACAAGGCCGGCCCGCTGCTCTTAAAGCAGTTCGCCCCATGCAAACTCGCCGTCATCGCCGATGAGGCCCCCTGGCGCCACTACGGCGACCGGCTTTTATCTTCGCTGACAAAAGCGGGATTTTCCGTAATGCACTATATTTTTCAGAGCAACGAGGCTGTAAAAAGCTTTCAGACGGTTGAAGAAATTCTGCAACTGCTGGCTGAAAATGAGCTGACCCGCAGCGACATACTGCTTTCCTTCGGCGGCGGCATCACCGGCGACATTACCGGCTTTTGTGCGGCGACGTATCTGCGCGGCATCAGTTATGCACATATGCCCACAACATTGCTCGCGATGATCGACGCTGCGATCGGCGGCAAAACGGCAGTCAACCTAAAGGCCGGCAAGAACCTCGCAGGCGCTTTCTGGCAACCTGCACTCGTTCTGTGTGATCCGACGTTGCTTGCAACGCTGCCGGAAACCGTTTTGGCCGACGGCCTGGCCGAAGCCGTCAAATACGGCATTCTGTCCGACGCCGCACTGTTCGATGCGTCAGGCAAAGGCACTATGGATTTAACAGATATGATCGCGCGGTGTATTCAAATCAAAGGCAACATTCTGGCACTTGACGAGCGGGATCAGGGCGCACGCCGCCTGCTGAATCTGGGGCACACCATCGCCCATGCCGTGGAGATGTGCAGTGCACATACCTTGTCGCACGGCGCCGCCGTCTCAATCGGCCTCGTCGCCTCAGCCAAGCTGGCGTACACACTCGGCGTCAGTGCAACCGACCTTTCCGGCAGCATCGCCGATACGCTCACTTCGCATAACTTGCCCGTCGACCTGCCTTATACCGTTGAAAGCTTGCTGCCATATATCTTAAAAGATAAGAAGCGGACGGGCAATTTTATCCATCTCATCCTGCCGGAGGCCATCGGCCGCTGCCGGATTGAACCGCTGCCGATTGAGCAATTGCGCGCTGTGCTTACCGACGCACTTTTACCGGGAGGCTGCAATGGATGTTAAACTGACCCCCAAACACTTAAGCGGAACGCTTCCTTCCATCCCATCCAAATCGGACGCACACCGCGTGCTCCTTTGCGCGGCACTGAGCGCACAGCCGACGACCATTTATCTGCCGATGCTCTCGGAAGATATCTCGGCTACGATGGAATGTATTCGTGCCCTGAGTTGCCGTATTGAACAAGAATCCGAAGGAAAATATATTATTTTCCCACCCTCACATAAAGCGACAATGCCCAGCTTCGACTGCGGCGAAAGTGGCGCAACGCTGCGGTTTCTGCTGCCGGTTGCCGCCGCTCTCGGCTTAAACGCCAAATTTATCGGACGCGGCAGGCTGCCGCACCGGCCACTGAAACCATTGGCCGACACGCTAGCTGCGCACGGCGTGCAATTTTCATCCAATGCGCTGCCATTTAAAATCAGCGGTCAATTACAACCAGGTACCTACCGCCTGCCGGGAGATGTCTCCTCTCAGTTTATCACCGGTTTGCTGCTCGCCCTGCCGCTGCTTGACGGCGACAGCACCATCCAGCTTACCGGCCCGCTCGCTTCCCGCGGCTACGTCGAAATGACGCTGTGCACGTTAAAACAGTTCAATGTTACCGTAATGCACAGCGAAAACGGCTTTACGATTCCCGGCAATCAACACTTTCGCGCTCAACTACCCATTACTATCGAGGGCGACTGGTCGAATGCCGCGTTCTTCCTCGCAGCAGGCGCACTCGGGGGTTCAGTCTGTCTTCAGGGGCTTTCCGACCTGTCGGCACAACAGGACAAACAAATTTTCACGCTGCTCAAACAGTTCGGCGCAACCGTCTCTGCCGATAAATCCCGGCATTGTGTACAAAAAAACCACCTTACCGCTTTTGAAATCGACGTCGATGAAATTCCCGACCTCGTTCCGATTTTAAGCGTCGTCGCGTCCGTCGCACAAGGGACAAGCGTCCTTAAAAACGCTTCCCGCCTGCGGCTGAAAGAAACCGACCGGCTGCAGACGACGACCAAAGCGTTAAGTGCCATCGGTGCAGACATCGTCGAACAAAGCGACAAGCTTATCATTAACGGCCGGCCGGCACTGCACGGCGGCATTGCCGACAGCTATGGCGACCATCGCATCGCGATGGCGCTTGCCGTCGCCTCTGTCGTCTGTGAAAACGAACTCGTCATCACAAACGCCGAAGCCGTGAATAAATCATACCCGTCATTTTTTGAACATTTTCAAGCGTTAGGAGGAGATATTGTTGTCTTCCAGTTTTGGTAAAAATCTGACCCTCACCCTGTTTGGCCAATCTCATGGCAAGGCCGTCGGCGTCGTGCTGGACGGCCTGCCGGCAGGAGAGGGGATTGACTTAAAGGCACTCGATGCCTTTACCGCAAGGCGCGCACCCGGCCGACACTTAACAAGTGCGCGTAAGGAAAACGACCGCATCGACATCATCTCCGGCCTTGTCGACGGCAAAACCTGCGGCGCACCGCTTTGCGCCCTGATTGCCAATACGGATGTCGTTTCAAAAGACTACGAGACGATCAGCACGGCCCCCCGCCCCGGCCACGCCGACTACATCAAGAACATGATCACCGGAGCAGCCCAGATGG
>CALGIV010000115.1 GCA_937914785.1 uncultured Eubacteriaceae bacterium
GCCATACCGAGTGCGGCACCTTCGACCGGATCGGTTCCGCTGCCCAGCTCGTCGAACAAAACCAAAGTGTTTTCGTCGCACAATTTCAGGCACGAGGCGATATTTCGCATATGAGAAGAAAAGGTCGAGAGCGATTGTTCGATGCTCTGTTCGTCGCCGATATCGGCAAAAATCTGATCGAATATCTTGATTGTCGAATATTCTTTTGCGGGAATTGGAATGCCGCTTTGTGCCATTATGGTAAGCAGACCCAAAGTCTTTAAGGCTACAGTCTTTCCGCCGGTATTCGGCCCTGTGATGATGAGGATGGTATAATCGGCACCGAAAATAATATCGGCAGGGACAACCTTCTCTTTATCGATCAGCGGATGCCGTGCGGCGTAGAGAGCCGGTAAGGCATCTTTGGCGACGTTGGGCTGATGGGCTCCCGTATTCAGCGCATATTTGGCCTTGGCGAAGATAAAGTCCAGTTGCACGAGTGCATCGTAAGAAGCGAGCAGTTCTTCGCTGTACAGCGCTGCGGTTGCGCTCAATTCGGCCAAAATGCGGTTTACTTCCTGTTTTTCTCTATTTTCGGCTTCGCGCATCCGGTTGGCCAATGCGACGGTTTTTTCAGGCTCGACAAAAAGCGTGGAACCTGTAGCGGAAATGTCGTGGATGATTCCTTTCAGCTTGTCTTTATATTCCGCGCGCAGCGGGACGGTGAGCCGGCCGTTGCGCATTGCGGGCAGCGTATCAGATAAGTATTTTCGGTAGCTGGGGTTGTTCAGATAATGATTGACAGACGCGTTCATATCCGCGTCAATTGTTTTAATTTCGCGCCGGAGTCGCGTAAGTTCCGGCGAGGCATCATCGCTTAAGGCATCTGTGGATTCGATGGCAATATTCAGCGCTTTATAGAATTCCGGTTCGACTTCGATATAGGACAGCAGAGCCGAAAGATGTGTGGCCTTATCTTGTCCGTCTTTTTCAAAGTAGCGCAGCACATCGCTTAAGATACGGTAGAAGCGCTTGAGTTCAAAGAGCGCTTCGATATCCAAAATACCGCCCTTTTGGGCCTTGACAGCAGAGGTATCAATGGCGGCAAAAGGCGCAATGGGGATGTCTCCGATGCGGACGATACACTGCATCGCTTCGTCGACGGAAGACAAAGCGGCGTTGATAAGCATCTCATTAGAAGACGGCCGTAATGACAGCGTTTTGCCTTTCGCTGCGGCAGACTTCGCGTAATCGGCGATTGCGGTTAAAATGGTTTTAAAGTTTAGTACGTCTAACAGTTTTTCATTCATAATAGTTAAGCTCGTTTTTTCTTTTTAATTTGCCTGAACAGAGCAAAGAGGATGACGATGAGCACGCCGAAGACGGCAAGGATCCGGTGGATGAAATACTGATCGGCCTGAACAGGGTTGACGGCAATCAGCCGGGTTTCAAACACGACAGTACCTTCTGCGTTGCTTAACGTGAGCGTGCCGACAGCCTCCTTGCTGTCGATATCTTTTTTTAATATGTATTGCTCATTAAAGAGCCTGCCAAAGATCGATTCGTCGTAAGAGACGGCCAGCACAAGGTCTTCGGCAGTTGCCTTTGGCGCGAGGTAGACAGCATCCTTCTCGGGTGTTACAGCAAGTGTTTTCGCATCATCGGAGGCATTGTTGAGGATGTGAAAAGTGTCGTAAATCTCGCCGTAATTTGCATAAGTGCGCAGCGTGTAGTTGTCGGTTACGTGCTCAATCGTAGCTTTGGCATCGATAAACAAATCTTCCTTTGTCGATTTTAAGACGACCGTGATAATCTGCATCCCGCCGAATTTACTGTAGGTGACGATGGTGCGTCCCGCTTCTTCCGTATTACCAGTTTTAATGCCAAGCACTTCGGACATATACGTCGGATTGGGGCCTGTTTTATCCGTATAGGGAATCGGGTCATAACTCGGCTGCAGGAGCATATTGCTGTTCAGCCATTCGTGGTCCGCCTTTTCTGTCGTAACGTAGCAGAATGATTGCGATACAATTTCGGCCAGCGTTTCATTTTCGATGGCGGCGCGTCCGAAAAGATAGACATCATAAGGCGTCGTATAGTGTTCGTCGTCGTGCAGGCCGTGCGGATTGACAAAGTGCGAATCGACTGCGCCGAGAGATGAAGCCTTTTCGTTCATCAAGTCGGCAAAAAAGGCGATCTTACTGTATGTGGTGCCGTTTTGTCCAAGTTTTTCGGCGATATGAACGGCAATCGTATTGGCGGCATCATTGCCGGAAGGCAGCAGAAGGCCGTAAAGCAATTCTTTAAGTGTCATACTTTCTCCTACGATTAAGTCCGATACGCTGGAGTCGCTGTCGATTTCAAAGATTTCTTCGCCGATGGTAATGCGCTCATTGATATCGGCATAGTCGAGCGCACATAATGCCGTGACGATTTTCGTGATACTGGCAGGATAAAAACGTTTTTGCTCGTCTTTGGCATATACGGGTGTCTCGGACGACAATTCATAGATATAGATGCCTTTTTCTTCAAGGTCATCGATTGTAAGCTCTGCCGCAAAGGCGGCGGAGGTATTGCACAGGATAAGCAGTATCAGAAGCAGAACTGCAACTTTTTTCATGATGCTCCTTTACGTTACTTGATTAAGTTTTTCATCTCATCAAACAAGCCTCGTTCTTTTGTCGCGGCCGATTTGTTTGAGACGGCACACAAGTAATGTTGTTCTGCTTTCATTTTATCAAACATTTGTGCAAAATTTCTGATATCCTGTGTTGTACAAGCTAAAATATCGCTTCGATTCTTCATACGTTCTTCATAGGTAATGCCATATTTATACGACAAATATTCCCGTTGTGCCGAAGCGATTGGGGGAACAGGGATGTCGATGGAAGAGATTGTGCCGATAATAAATTTATGAATGGCTTCCTTCGTGTAAGACGTTGTCTCCAAGTGCCGGGCAATATTGTCGATGACATCAAATGTGCGCTTAATGTGCGGGTCACGGTAAGACGAGACGGTAATGCCGCCTGTGCGGTCGACGGTAAAGAAAGCGCCGTAAGCGCCGCCTTTGACGCGCACGTTGTTCCACAGGTAGTCGGTGTGCATAATCGTCTTTAACACCAGCATCGGCCCGCTGTAGCGGTAGCCCGCTTTTTTAAAATCGTAAGCTTTACCGACATAATTGACGTCGGTGGAAATGATCAACGCCTCGTTCTTGGCCTGTGGCGTAAAAGAGATATTCACCTTTGGCGTATTCGCCTCGCAAGCTTTAAAGTGACGGCTGATCGTGTTGAAGATCAACGGATTGTGTGCTTCATCGGAAGAGAACAAAAGTTCGACGTTGGCGTCTGAAAAGACGGCCTGGTAAATCTTTTTCATCTCGGCGATGGCCTCGTCAATTTTTGTGTCAAAGTTTGTATAGAGCTCGTCGATAAAATAGTAGTAGTCGATGCCCTGCATATACTCTTTCAACGCGCCTGAGGGGCTGATATAGGAAGTCAGGCGGTTGTGCAGTACGCCGCGCGCGTCGAACATCAATTTACTCTTTTCGCTCGCGGCTTCTTCGGCCACAATTTCATACAGGCGTTGCCGGTCGTCAAAACGCGTACGGTAAAAGATTTCATCCAGCAATTCCATTGCTTTTGCCGCCTTTTCCTCAAAGAAGCGCAGGCGCAATACGAACTGCGGTACCGGCTCATCGGTGATCAGGTTTTTATTGATCGTCGCTTCAAAATCAAGGCCGCCGGTGTTGATTTGAATCGCATTGTTTAAATCTTCAAAGTTGTATTTTTGTGTCGCCAGTTGTGTCAGGCAGGCGCCGAGCAGCGCTGCGTAATGATATTTTTCAATCGCAATTTCGCTGATATCGTAGTAAGCCTGCATATAGATGATATCGCTGGCATCTTCATTATACAGATAAACGTTGCCCTCACGTTTCAGCTCTCGCGCTTTCGGCGGTGTGATTTCGCTGAGCGGCAGTACAGGGATCTTCTTTAAAGCTTCCGGCTTATCCGGCGTGTTTTGAATTTCTTTCAGCTTTAATGTCTTCTCGACGATTTGTGCCGTTTCGCTGTCGCTTAAAGCTTCCTGCTTTTCTTTTAGAGCGGTCCGCTGTTCTTCTTCGCGCTTTTCGGCAATGCCTTTTTGCGGTTTGAGTACAACGGAGATTTGATGGCGGTTGTTTAACAGGTATTTTTCGATCAGCGCTTCAAAATAGCCGTGATGCGCTTCTTTCTTGATTTCATCAAGGTATTGATTGTATTTTAAATACATCTTCGCATCCCCGCCGTACATCAGCGAGTCCAGAATGTCTAAGTTGTAATGCAGCCCTTTGGGCACGGAGGAATTCTCAACATCCTTTAAGAGGAATTCGTACATATTTAAAGCTGCATCGATTAAGTCGGCGTCGATACCTTCTTGAACGAGTTTGCTCAGCGTTTGATCGACAAGCGTATAAAAAGCTTCTGCGCCATCTTCGCGGCAGTCTCGTGCAATGGCGATTAATGTGTAATAATAAATATCCGTTTCATAAAATCCGCTGATCTCTTTGCCGATGCCGGAAGCGTTAAATGCCGTGCGGACAGGGGAGGACGGATAGTTGAATAACAGGCGCGTTAAAATCTGCATCCCAATGCGTGTCTTGGCATCATGCGCATCGGAAATTGCATAACTGAGGTTTAAGATGTCTTTGCCTGTCATCTCTTCTTCGGCGGTAATAGGATAATATTTGGTGATCATGCCGGCGGTGTCAAGCTTTTTTTGTGTCGGACGGCGTTCTGCCCGAGCGCTTTTTTCGTAGCCGTTTAAATATTCTTTATCGATAAAATTGAGGTGTTTTTCAATATCGCCGTTGCCGTAAAAATACAGTACGCTGTTGGAAGGATGATAGAACGTTTGATGAAAGTTCTTAAAGCCTTCATAAGTGAGCGTCGGGATTTCAGTCGGCTCGCCGCCGGAAGAAAACCGGTAAGTCGTATCGGAATACAGCGTCTGAAAGATCGTGTCGACTAAAATTTCGTCCGGTGAAGAATAGACGCCCTTCATTTCGTTGAATACGACGCCGTTATAGGAGAGTTCATCGCCCTTATCTTCGAGGTGGTAGTGCCAGCCTTCCTGCATAAAGACGTACTCGTTTTCGTGAATCAACGGGTTGAATACAGCATCCAAATAAACGTCAATGAGGTTTAAAAAGTCCGTCTCATTCGTGCTGGCGACAGGGTAGACGGTTTTGTCCGGATACGTCATCGCGTTTAAAAATGTTTTCAGCGAACCCTTCAGCAATTCGACGAAAGGCTCTTTTAATGGATATTTTTTACTGCCGTTTAATACGCTGTGTTCGATGATGTGCGCAACCCCCGTGTTGTCGCTTACAGGCGTTTTAAACGCGATCGAAAACACTTTGTTCGTATCGTCGTTGGCAATGTATATCAAATCCGCCTCTGTTTTTTCATGTTGAAAATGATACAGGACGCTTTTAATTTCGTCGATTAACGATATTTCATTCAGCTTAAATCCTTCATAGGTTTTGCCAATTTCAAACATAGTCAGCCCTCTTCTTTCTTTTCCTTTATGGTATCAATATGATCCAAAATTGCTTTTAAGCGTTTTTCTTCCCCAATATCTTTTGGAAAATAGTATTTTTTATTCTTGATGGAATCAGGCAGGTAACTTTGTGCGACGTAGCCGTCTTCGTAGTTGTGCGCATATTTGTAACCGACGCCGTGACCAAGCTTTTCTTTGCTCATATAATGGCTGTCGCGCAAATGCAGCGGGACGAGTGTGTCGATGCCGCCTTTAATGTCGGCTTGCGCTGCGCCGATGGCCATTGTAGATGCGTTTGACTTTGGCGCACAGGCCAGGTAGGTAGCGGTTTGTGCTAAGATAAGCTGCGCTTCGGGCAGTCCTATGGCGTGGGAAGCGTGAAAAGCGCTTACGGCAAGTGTCAGCGCGTACGGATCGGCATTACCGATATCTTCCGATGCTAAAATCATCATCCTGCGCGCGATAAACTTCACATCTTCGCCGGCCAGTATCATCTTCGCGAGATAGAAAACGGCGGCATGTGGGTCGCTGCCGCGCATACTCTTGATAAAAGCAGAAATCGTATCGTAGTGATTGTCGCGGTCTTTGTCGTAGCGCATCGCGCGCTGCTGGACACAATCCTGAGCAATATCAAGGTCAATGGTGATTTTACCTGTTTTATCCGGCTTGGTCGTCAATACGGCAAGTTCCAGTGCGTTCAACGCGCTACGCGCATCGCCGGCGGCAATGCGCGCGATATGCCCTGCGGCATCTTCATTTAGTTGAATATCCATAGTGCTGTAGCCGGCTTTTTCATCGCTGAGTGCGCGGTGGAGCAGCTTGATGATATCGCTGTCTGCCAGCATTTTCAGCGTAAAGACTGTCAGGCGCGATATCAGCGGAGAATTGATCTCAAAGTAAGGATTTTCCGTCGTCGCGCCGATGATGGTGACGATGCCATCTTCAACGTAGGGCAGAAGGGCGTCCTGCTGTGCTGTGTTAAAGCGGTGGATCTCATCGATAAACAGGATGGTCTTCTTACGGTAAAGCCGTGCGTTATCTTCGGCTTTTGACACGATTGCGCGGATATCTTTAACGCCGGCCGTCGTGGCATTCAGCGTTTCAAACTCGCTGTTTGTCGATTGCGAGATGACGTAGGCGAGCGTTGTTTTTCCGCTGCCCGGCGGTCCGTAGAGCACCATAGAAGAAATTTTGTCGGCCGAGATCATACGGTGCAGCAGCTTTCCTTCGCTGAGCAGATGATCCTGACCGACGACGTCTTCGATTTGCGTAGGGCGCATGCGGCTGGCCAGTGGGCGCATCGCGGTATCTTTATTTAAATCAAAAAAGTTTTGCTGGTCGTTCTTCATAGTCTAACTTTGCAGTAATGCGCTTAAAGCCTCTGCCGCCTCAAGTGTCTGTGTTTTCGTGACATCGCGGTGGAAGACGAAGCGCATCTTTTTACTGCCTTTATCTCCGTTTACTAAAATATTTTTCTCACGCAGCAGATTGCTGACATCACTGCCGTCTAAAGAGGTGCCCTTGAGCACGACATTGACCATATTCGTCTGGACGGTGTGCAAGTCGATATCGATGTGTTTGTGGCCGTAAAGCGCTGAGGCAAAGGCTTGGGCATTATCGTGGTCGGCCTTCAATAGCGGCGGCATCGTCTGAAGGGCATAAATGCCGGCGGCCGCCAAAATGCCGGACTGGCGCAATGCGCCGCCGAACATCTTTCGAATGACCATCGCGCGCTCGATAAATGCGTGCGTCCCACAGATCATGCTGCCCACCGGTGCGCCGAGGCCTTTGGAAAGGCAGAACATCAGGCTGTCGCAGTAAGCGGCGATCTCTTTTACTTCAATGTTTAAAGCCGTGGCGGCATTGAAGATGCGCGCGCCGTCGAGATGTACGTTGATATCATTTTCTTTCGCTAAATTATAAATTTCGCGCATATTTTCGAGCGGGACTACAGTGCCGCCTGCTACGTTATGCGTGTTTTCCATACAGATCAAGCGCGTGGGTGCGTGGTGCATATCGCCCGGCTGCAAGCGCGCCTTTATTTGGCATATGTCCATAACTCCGTATTCGCCGTCGATCAGGCGGGTCATCACGCCGGAAAGTGCGGCCGTTGCACCGGCTTCAAAGATGTAGATATGTGCGTCGGTATGCAACATAATTTCATCCCCGGGAGCAGTGTGCGCCTTGATACAGATTTGGTTGCCCATCGTGCCGCTCGGCACGAAGAGCGCAGCTTCCTTGTCCGTCAGTTCTGCGGCGAGACGCTCGAGTTCGTTGACGGTAGGGTCGTCTTTATAGATATCGTCGCCAACTTCGGCGGCGGCAATGACTTTTCGCATTTCTTCGGTTGGTTTTGTCACAGTATCGCTTCTAAAATCGGCATATGGCATGTCACTTTCCCTCCACGATGGCTCTTTCTTCTTCGGTGATATGAAATAATCGGTATACAAAGTCGTTCAATTGCTTCAAATTTTCTTCGCGCTCGGCGCCTTCCTGGCGGGCGAGCAATTGCCTGTAAGCTTCTTTAATCATCTTTTGATCAACATCCAGCATGGGAATCTTTAATTTCATCAACATATTGGGATAGTATTCGTACATATTTTCACCGAGCTTTTTGGCAAACGTCTTGTAGTAAAAGTCGTATAAGTCGCTGTTCAACAGGATGACGATGAATTCGTAGGAGATATTCACCGCGTGCCGCTTAAAAGTCAGCGCATAGACATCGGCGCTGAAGTAATGTTCGGCCGTATCGAGTGCGAAGCGGTTGCTGGAAGCTTTATACGGAAAGACAATCTTCTTCGATTCGAAGACGGCCTTGCTGCGTCCCCATTGCAGGTGATACCAGGGCAGCTTGCCGGACAGACATTCGCGGCGTTGCGCCAGTTTGGGCTTAAAGCGGGACAGGTAAGCGAGCTCCGGCATATCTTCTTCAATCTCCGCATCATCCAGATCGTTGGTATAAAGCAATATGTAATCGAAATCTTTAATATGGTATTGCTGGATATTGCTGCTTTTAATCCAGGGCTTTAAATGCGAAGCGTCGAAGAAGGGAAGCAGCTCGCTGTTGCGGTCGAATACAAATGCTTTATCCAGTCCGGTGATGATGCCCTGATGCGCAGCGAACAGGTCGCTGAGTGCAATCAAACATTGGTCTTCAATTTTCTTAATCAGCAGGCGCGTTTTGTCGTCGACAATGCGAAAGCCCGCCGGGGTCAGATGCGCCTGTGGCAATTCAAAAATGTTGAAATAGGCGGCTTCCTTATCCGTATACAGCAGGTCGCACACTTTGTTGACTTTTACCTTTTTACATTCTTTTGTATGCGCCCGGCGGATGGTAATCGTATGTCCGGGCTTCGGCTTTTCGTTTGTCGCACATAAAATTGCGGCATCAATGCCGACATTTTTGATGATTCGGATGCCGTAAAAGTCGATAATATGGTCGATGGAGAACTGCGTCAACAGAAATTTGCGCAAAGACGTCGAGCCTTCGGCTTCCATAAAATAACGGCTCATAATGTAAGCCATTTTTCCCTGTGGTTTTAACAGTGCGTGAGCTAAATACACAAAGCAGTAGGAAATATCGCTTTTGTTTCTGAAAACGGCCGTGTAGTGAAAACGCAGGACTTTCATATATTCCTTATCAAGCTGTTTGTGTCCGATATAAGGCGGATTGCCGATGAGTAAATCGAAACTGCGCGGTTCGTAGATTTTTTCAATTAAAATATCGGCACACAAGATATTGTGTGAAATATAGGGTTTTTTGTGTTTTAAAGATAATATCATCTTTGCTGCAGCGACAGACGTTGCGTTTACGTCACAGCCGAACAGATTGTTGTCTAAAATGTGTTTATGGCGTTCAAAGTCGTCGGTAATATCACTGTGCAGATGATCAAAAATATCGTAAGCTGCCAGCAGGAAGCACCCGCTGCCGCAGGCGGGGTCTAACAGGCGGGTCGTTTTGGTGATATTTTCTTTGACGAGTGCAAAGATGGCATCGATGGTGTTTTTTGCCGTATAGACCGTGCCTTTATTCTTTTTCTCTTTTGAAGAGAAGATGTATTCCAGTGTGTAGCACAATTGATAGGGGTCGTTTTTGTATTGTACGCGTGAAAGCAGTAATTCACAAATCAGGTCGGCGGCGTCTCCGGTGATGCTTTTGGTTTTGTCGTCAAAAGCATTTAAGAAAGATGCGTTGATGTATTCTTCTCCTAAAAAGGCGAATAACTGCGCGATTGAAAATTCTTCAAGCAGGCGTTTGATCTTAAATTCGTCAGCTTCAGCCAACCGATTATCGATTATGTATTTTAAAAAACAAAGCTTAAATGCGTTCAAAAAGATATCATCATCGCCCTGCCCAAAGGGCCGGACGATGTGAGCGATCTTTTCTGAGAAAGCTTTAATATTTGTCATTTTGTTTCTCCTCTGTCAAATGATCGTTCAACTTTTTTAATTGGATAGTCAGTGTTTTTATCGTATAAAAAAACTCTTCCAATTTTCTGCGCAGGTAAAAGAGCATAAATATCGCTGTAAGCAGTAATACAAAAATAAGAATCGGGTTGATCCTGTCCAGCAGTGCGACAAAATGGTTGAATACACTTTCCATCTTTCACCTCAAAAGCTAATACCTTATTGTACACTAAATAGAAGAAAATATAAACAGTGAATTTTTGAATAATGGAAGGAAAAATGCAAATGATAATTTTATGGCTACAATATTAATACGTTTATTAATTATGTACTTTCTGATATTTTTTACTATTCGGCTTATGGGCAAGCGCCAGGTAGGCGATATGCAGCCTTTTGAGCTCGTCGTCACGCTGCTCATCGCGCAGGTTGCCAGTGAGCCCGTGCTGTCGGTAGACGTGCCGTTGCTGCATGGCATTTTGCCTGTGGTTATTTTGTTTTTGATTCAGAGTGCAGTTTCTTTCTTTGCGTTAAAATCGCGCGGTTTTAAGCGCATCGTTGTGGGCAAGCCTGCGATTATTATGGAGGATGGAAAAATAGACTACAAAGCATTGAAAAAAAACCGCATTGATATCGCGGATGTGATGGAACTGACGCGCAATGACGGTCAGATCGACTTATCAGGCGTCAATCATTTTATTATTGAGACGAACGGAAAGCCGAGTATTATTACAGACAATAAACCACTGCCCGATATTCTCGTGTCGGATGGAGAGTTTTTGAAAGATGTCACGGGAAGGCGTTCAAAGGAGACTTTACAAAATTTTACGGATGAGATGAACAAACAGCAGATTAAAACATTAAAAAATATTTTATTGGCCTATGAATTCGATTCGCAAATTCATTTCTACTTAAAGGAGTAGCCTGAGTATGAGGAATTTGATTATTTCGATTTTGATGGTCATCGTATTGGTTGTTGTAAATATCGCAATTGCAAATTATCTTGGAGAGCAGACAAAGTATTTTGAAGAAACAGCAGATGAGATTATTGCGCTGATCGATGCGGAAGAATACGTACAGGCTTCTGAAATGCTGAAAGAATATATGCAGAGTTGGGATGAGGGAGAGGCACATTATAAGAGTATTAGCGGACATGAGGTAGTAGAGGATATCGGTGCGAACTTGATGCGTGCACAGACGCATCTTGAACGGGAAGATGCTATCCACGCCATTGCGGAATTAAAGCATGCGGTGCACGATATGAAACATATTTATGACAGTGAGAAAGTTGTGAGTGGGAATATATTTTAGCTGTCGTTAAAGGTCATGTTTTTGAATTTTTGAGGGCGGAAATTTTCTTGGGTATTTCTTTGGAGTCAAAGTGATAATTGTTATGTTATCAGTTTGTTGCGTGGCTTTTTCTGATTGTTTATCTTTTGAATACTTCGCGCTTTTCCAG
>CALGIV010000116.1 GCA_937914785.1 uncultured Eubacteriaceae bacterium
ATAGCCATACCGCCCGCCAAGCAGGCAGATGAAAAAAGGCCGGCATTCATCCATCGCGAGCAGGCTTAATTCTGCAAAACGCCCTCTGCGTGCCTCTTCCTCTGTGATGCCTGCGCGCAAATCGACGAGCTTCACTTCGATTCCCCATGCTTTTTGCGCCTTTTCGCATAGTTTTGGAAAAACAATGTCGTGCAATGCTTCCCGCTCTGCATCCATATCTTTAAATGTAGACGATAAATAAAACTTGATCGTTTTCATCAAATACTCCGTAGTATATCTTCAAGGTTTTATCAATATAATTAATACAAAATATAGTATAATTTTACCATTTTAACGCGCTTACTGTCAATTCATTCGCCTCATACATTTTACTTGTAAAACGACCACAATTTGATATAATGCTGATAAGGAGCATTAAAATGAAAAAACCATTAAAAATCACCATTACCATTATAGCTGTTTTGCTCATCCTTTTTATCGTCGCCGGCCTTGTCGTCGGCAATATGTTATATAATATCGCTTTAAACCCCGACAGCGATAAAAGCATTGTAGGAGAGTCTGAACACAATCAAATTACCGTCGATGACGAATATCTTGACTTCGCCGACGAGTACCTCGCACAAGGAAAAGACTTTTTTGATAATCAACCGCGGACTGATGAATACATCACTTCATATGACGACTTGCGCCTGCACGCATACGTTTTTGAAAATGATTCTTCAAACAGACGTTGGGTTATTATGGCCCACGGCTATTCGAGCGACGCCTCACGTCTCTCCGCTATGGCCAAAAGGTTCTACGATATGGGCTTTAGCGTTCTAATGCCGGATGCACGCGGACACGGCGAAAGCGAAGGCGACTATATCGGTATGGGATGGCACGATCGTAAAGATATCTTATTTTGGTCATATGCCCTAATTGAAAAAGACCCTGACGCCCAAATTGTTCTCTATGGCGTCTCAATGGGCGGCGCCACCGTAATGATGACCGCCGGCGAAGAGCTGCCCGACAATGTGAAGTGCATCGTCGAAGACTGTGGCTACACCTCTGTCTGGGATGAGTTCGCTTACCAGCTTGACGCCATCTTTAACCTACCCGAATTCCCGTTCATGCATTTTTCAAGCCTTGTATGCCGCGTCCGTGCGGGTTACTGGATTGGGGAAGCCGATGCCATTGAGCAAATAAAAAAAGCTACCGTGCCGATGATGTTCATTCACGGTAGCGAAGACACGTTTGTCCCTTCTTCTATGCTCGATGAGGCCTATGAAGCAGCCACTATTGAAAAGGAGCGCCTCTACGTAGAAGGCGCCGGCCACGGTGCCGCTTCCGTCATTGCCGGTGAAGACTATTGGGATGCGGTAAAGGAATTTATTTTTAAATATATCCATTAAAAATAAAAGACTTAAGTTAAAAAACTTAAGTCTTTTTACAACTATGTTTACTTTTACGACTATAACCTTGATGATTTTGATTCTATGATGAAAATTTCTCTTTTAATAGTATTTTCTTCTGATGATTGTTTTCTGACTCGTTCAGCAGCATTTTCAGACATTTTCAAAAATAGTTCCGGAGAATTATATAATCGCTCAATCCCATCTGCCATCGCAATATAATCTTCCGGCGGAGCTAGTATCCCACAGCTCTCATCCACAAACTCCGGTATCGCTGCAACATTGTTCGTTATCGGTACAAGACCACTTGCCATAGCTTCATCTCTTGAAACTCCTTGTGAATCCATACGAGTAGGAACCAGAAAAATACCATATTCTTTGTGTAAATCCGCAATTTGCTGTTGAGTTAAAAACCTTTTTTCTATATGAACATTTTCATATCCCATTATCGGTGCAAGCAGTTCATCAAAATATCTGCAATTCTTTCACTGGCCCGGCCATCGCCATAAGGATTAGCTGCCTGGCTCATTTTCTCATACAGCACTTTATCGACAAGCAGCTGTTTAAATGACTGATAAATATACTCTTCTTCCGTGCCAACCAGTTTAAGCGTCCCGGCTTCAATACCTTCCGGCCTTTCTGTCGTCTCACGCATTACCAAAACAGGTTTGCCCAGCGAAGGCGCCTCTTCCTGTATGCCGCCGCTGTCGGTTAAGATCAAATACGCTTGATTCATAAAGTTATGAAAGTCGAGTACATCTAATGGCTCTATAATCTTTATCCTCTCCCCATCGCTGAATATTTCAGCTGCCGTCTCCCGCACCGCCGGATTCATATGAATTGGATAAATGACTTTAATATCTTCAAACTCTTGAATAATTCTTTTAATCGCGCGAAACATATTTTTCAGGGGCAGGCCCAGGTTTTCCCGGCGATGCGCTGTCAATAAAATCAGCCTGCTTTCACCGACCCAATCGATCATAGGGTGACGGTAGTTTTCTATGATCGTTGTTTTTAATGCATCGATGGCTGTGTTTCCTGTCACATAAATATTATCCGGCCTTTTATTTTCCTTCAATAAATTTTCTTTTGCCATTTGCGTCGGTGCAAAATGGTATTTGGCAATAATGCCGGTTGCCTGGCGATTAAACTCCTCCGGATATGGAGAATAAAGATTGTTTGTGCGCAGCCCCGCCTCAACATGACCTACTGGAATCTGTAAATAAAACGCTGCCAAGGTCGCTACGAAGGTTGTCGAAGTATCGCCATGAACCAACACTACGTCCGGATTTTCTTTCAGCAATATATCTTTGATCGTATTTAGTATATTCGTTGTCACATCAAACAATGTTTGTCTTTCCCGCATAATAGATAAATCATAATCCGGTTCTACCTCAAAACAGGTCAATACCTGATCCAGCATCTGTCGATGCTGACCTGTAACACAAACGACAACTTTAAATGCTTCTCTTTTTTTTAACTCCTCTACGACAGGACACATTTTAATCGCTTCGGGTCTTGTCCCAAAAATGAGCATCACTTTTTTCATCTTCAATTACGCATAAACGAAGTATATGCATCCAATACTTCATTTGCCTCTCCAAACATTTTTAATTCCCCCTTATGCAACCATACAATTTTATTACAAATTTCTCGAAGCACATCGTCTGAATGGGATACGATTACCACACTACGTTCCTTGTCATTGATCATTTCCATAATCCTTGCTTGGCTTTTTCTCTGAAATCGAATGTCTCCTACACTCAACACTTCATCAATCAAAAGCACGCCGGTTGAAAGCGTGGAACTGATTGCAAAAGCAAGCTTGGAATACATCCCGCTCGAGTACGTTTTGACAGGTTTATAAATAAATTCTCCTAATTCCGAAAATTCGATGATCTCATCAAGCTTTCTTTCAATTTCTTGCTTTTTAAAGCCCATTGCATAACCTGAAAGAAAAATATTTTGATAACCCGTAAGCCTGGATTGAAAACCAATTCCGAGGGCAAGCAAAGATACTTTTTCACTGTCTACTTTGACCTCGCCTTTATCAGGATGATAAATTCCGACTAACGCTCTTAAAAGTGTACTTTTACCAGAACCATTTTCTCCAACAATACCAACTGTCTCCCCTCTCTGCACAGTAAATGAAACATTCTTCACTGCTTCAAAAGGTTTATTTACTTTATTATCCTTCTTTTTAAACAAATTTTTAAATATTGTTTTATAGCTTACCGCATAACCTGCTTTGTAACATATCGTAACATTATCGACATTGATAATCGGTTTCTTCATTACAACACCTTCATATAGTTATTTTCATGTTTATAAGTCAAATATAATCCAATGACAGTCAGAATAATTCCACCAATTAGCCAATATAACAACCTTGAATAATTTGCTCCATAGCCATACATCAACACTTCTCTGAACTGCTTAATAATAAACCCTGTTGGAATAATCATATTGTAAATGCTTAGTAAGTCTTGACCAAAGAACACCTTGCCTTCAAAAGCATCTAGGGTAAAAAACACACCTGACAAATAGAACAATAATCGCAGTACAACTGTAATAATATTATTAAAATCCGCAATGTAAACTCCTATATGGGCAACAACAAGAGACATACCAAATGTCAATATAATGTAAACAAAAAGAATGGGGATTACTTCAAGCATATGAACGGTGAATGGAATGCGTAAAAAAGCCATAATTACAATGGATAAGCCCAAACCAATCATCATCTTAATTAAATTTACCAACTCTAACATTAGAACTAGAATAAATTTAGGAATATAAGTTTTCATTAGCACTGCCCTATAAGAACGTATTACATTCACAGAACTCTGCACAGTACTGGCAAAGAAATTCCAAAAGGTTAAACCTATAAAAACAAACAATGGAAAATGTTCAATATTACTTTGTCCGCCTCTGATCGTAACAAAAACAAACGAATAAACAAACATAAACAGCAACGGATCCAAGATCCACCACAACCAGCCGAGGTAAGATTCCGCCACCTGTGCTTTTAATTCCGCTACCGCATTATACCAGGCATATCTGGAAAACTTTTTTATATCGTTAACTAATCTCACTTATGATAACTCCTTTGATAATTGATAATCGATTAATGCCTTACCGTAAAGCGCCAGAATCTGCTCCAGCAAAACCAGGCTTTCTTCTCTTTCCGACGCTTCTACGCTTTCAAGCTTTTTTAAATACCAGTTTACAACAAAGTAATCTAATCGCCTCTGAATATAATCCTCGTATACACCGTAGTTTTTAAACCTTGCAGCCTGCTCCTGCTCTAATAGTAAAAACTTGCGGAAAAACTCTGCATTTAACGTATTTACAACGGAATCTGCCCGTTCTGCATAATACGCGTGTATTGGTAAATCGATATAATACGCGCTTCCTGCTGTCAACATCAATTCCTGAAAATATAGCGAGTCTTGCCCGAGAGCGCCGTCCGGACTTATGATATCATTTTGTTCTGTCAGCGTTCGTTTGATCAGGCAAGCCTGAATACTTTGCGGGCGCATCTTTTCTTTTAGCAACACTTCTCTCGGCTTTTCAATCCGTGTATTATTGAACAAATATCCAATCTTCCTCGGCTTATCCCGCATTGCCAGCACCGCACCAAAAGCAAAATCACAGGCTTCGCTTTTAATCTTCTCATACAGTCTGGCGTATCCGTCGTTTAACGCTTCGTTATCCGGATCCAGATAAGTAATATACGGCTCTGTGCTGATCTCAACGCCTTTGTTTCGCGGCCGCGATGCACTGCCACTGCCACCATCGTTGAAGAAGCAAGTCGTTACGTTGTCGTATTGTGCCGCTATTCGGTGAATGACTTTAATTGTCTCTTCGTCCGTAGAACCATCATCGATCAGATATAACTGCATTTTTCCAAAAATACTGCTTCGCAACAGGCTGTTTAAGCAGCGGCCATACAGGTAGCGGCCGTTGTTATAAATCGGGATGATGACGGCAACTTCTTTTTTTTCTGATGTCCGGTTTTGTCTGTCGTTAATCCCGAATGCATCCAGTTTAAAGCCTTTTGCCGTAATGCACTTTTGCAGCACTGCTTCTGGGGTCAGGGCATTCTTTTGAACCAGGGTATAAGCCAGTCGCGCTTCACCCTCGACATAATCATATTCCTTGCCGCTTATCTCGGGGTCTTTGGTGATGTAAGCGACATCGGTGTATTTAAATCCATTGGCGAGGTCCGTCAGGACGTTTTGACCATACGCCTCTTCTTCATTAAAAAATGTCAGGTAATCCCAGTGTGTAGTTTGAAGTTCAGATTCTTCAAGCAATATTTTATCGACGTAATCCTGTTTTTCAAACTGTTCTCTGATTCGTTCAGTTTTTGACCGGCATAAAACAGCGATTGTTTTCGGTTTAAATTTATATTCTATTCCTGCTTTTTCAAAGATTTCATTGAATCGATCGAATACTGTGCATTCGCTCATTACATACCGCAGGTTCTCAATCTGCATCCGGTAGCGCTGTGTTCGGTCGTATCCGTTGAGGATGGTCTTTACTTCGCTTTTATCCAGGATCATAAATAACTGTGGAAAATTCTTCGAGATCGATAATGCATAGTTCGTCAGCATCAGACATCCCAGGGCCTGTAATTCATATACGCGCATTGCACACATCGTCGTGCTGTTTTGTACGCTGTTGATGTTGATTGAGTAGTCGAATAGCTTATGGGCTTTCTGTAATGTCAAATGTTCGATTGCCGGAACGACGTATGGCTGGTACTGAATCGGAAACTGATATCCGCGTATCTCTGAATTGCGATCTGCAATCATCAGCCCACTTTGGTTTTCAAGAACGCCGTCAAAGATCATTCGTGTATCCGCACAGCGGTTCTTGTATCGCGATGCCCAGCTTCCGGCAAAGAACGCCATTTGGTGCAGGTCTTTATTTCCAATCTCGTATTTTTCATTAATACCAATCGGATTGTGGATTAATGGGTTGATGCCATAGTTGAGCAAGTAGACTTTTTCGTTGTCTGTATCTCTTTTATAATCTTCAATTTTCTCTTCGCAGCTTGTAAAGATAACATCTGCTGCTTGAGCGATGGGTAAAAACCGTTCGTAGTTCGGAGGATCTTCAATCGTTTGAAAAACAGTTTTAATCCCTCTTTCTTTGGCGTAGGAAAATATTTGGGGCACCACTGTCTGTTGGATTACTTCTCCGCGCCACTCTCCATTGTGCATCCCCTGCCAGCAACTGATAAAGAGAATCATTGCCGGTTTTTCTTCATCGATCACCGCAGCATAATTATCCGGCCTTATGGCGATCAATCGCGCTGCGTCTTTATAATAGTTGTACATATATTCGTCTGTAATAATACCGATTGTCAGGTTTGCCTGCGGGTAATACGCACTGCCGTTGCTGTCCTGGATCTGTGATATATAACTGTCTAATTCTTCATATATGCCTGTGTTTATGCGTTGAATATCACTGCTACCATTATCATCAGTATTAATTACATCATTTACATTTTTTGTACTATTTGTATTGTTTGGTTTAATTTTTCGATATAATTTATATAAAACAGGATTGTTTTTTAGTTTTCTTCTTAATTTTCTTGGAAATGAATTTTCATAAATATTATTTTTTTTCCTCGCTTGATATAATAAATCGTTTAAATTATTGCTTTTTAATTTTAGAGTTTCGTTTGCCTTTATTAAATTAATATTATAATTTTTTAACTCAGTTATTTTTTCTTCTGAATCTTTAATCAACTGATCCAAATCTAACATTTCTTTTCTTAATTTCTCAATATTTGAAATTTGAGAATTTAATTGTTTCGTATCGTTTTCAAGCGTAATAATTCGATCGCTTAATTGCTTATTTTCTTCAAGTAGACGTTTGTTTTTCTTATTTAATTGATAGCTTTCATTACTGGCTTTTTTAAAGTTATTAAGCAGTTTATTTTCATGAGCATAAAAACAATCTTCTATTTGCTTTAACAAATGTTCATCAACTGTTAAAACTTGATCATTTGTTTTTGAGCACACCAATCCTATCCAATCATCAAAAAACTCTACTTCATTAACATTAAAATAATTGTTCATCAATTGATATATCTCTAAAAAATAATAGCTTTTTTTATGATCTGGATAATCATTAATTCCAAAAGGCACAGTTATAATAACACGTCCATCTTCTCGTAAAAGTTTTTCAACTTTTGCCATATATCTCTGTGGTATCAATAAATGTTCTATTATTTCAGCACAAATAATCGTGTCATATTTAACTTGAAAATCATACTCCATAAAGTCAGCACATAAAAAATTTACTCGATTTTGAGTTGCTTCATATTCTTTTTCTAATATTTCGTTTGAATATGCAATAACTTCATTTGCAATATCTATCCCCGTCACAAGAAAACCTTCTCTACCGAGCAGAATTGAACAAATGCCCTGAGAACAACCTATATCTAAAACATTTTTACCGATTACATTCTCACAGATCCAATGAATTCGCTCACGAGATTTTATCTTCATATACTCGCCCAGTTCACCAATATATGCTTCGGAAATTCTATCTAAATGATCGTTCATTTTTTGCTCCTTTTTCCCTATAAATAGCTGTATAATCGATTAATGCCTTACCGTAAAGCGCCAGAATCTGCTCCAGCAAAACCAGG